>JAEZTD010000340.1 GCA_023443705.1 Bacillota bacterium
CGTTCAGCCCCTGCGAGCAGCTCTTGGTGCAGGCGTTGCAGCCGACGCAGGCGTAGATCTCCGGGTACAACTGCATCATGATTTCATTGGTGGGCCGGACTTTTTCAATGTCGTAGCCCTCCTTGACGAGCGGGAAGAAGGGCAGCGTGGCGACATACATGTTATCCTCGACCTTGGTCGAGCAGGCGAGGCACGCCTTCAGTTCCCGGTCGCCCTTGATGCGGTACACGGTGGCGCAGGCGCCGCAGAAGCCGTTTCGGCAGCCGCAGCCCCTGACCAGCTTGTACCCGGCGTATTCCATCGCTTCCATGATGGTGAGGCTGGCGGGCACCCGATAATCCTTGCCGAAAAGGAACACATGGACCATGTTTTCCATTGAAGCAACCTCCTAAAGCAATAAAGGCCCCTGCAGCTGTGCCGACGGCTTGAAGTAAGCTAGTACTCGGCGGGCAGTTCGTCCATCTGATCCAGCCGGAACACTGGGCCGTCCTTGCAGACGTACTTGTCGCCGATGTTGCACCGGCCGCACTTGCCGACGCCGCACTTCATGCGCAGCTCAAAGGTCGTGAACACCTGGCTCTTTTGGTAGCCGAGCTTTTCCAGCGCCTCCAGCGTAAAGCGGATCATGATCGGCGGGCCGCAGACCAACACGGTCTTATTCGGGTCAAAGCCGAGTTCTGTGACGTAGTTCGGCACGAAGCCCACGTGGCCGTCCCAGTCGTCCTGGGCGCGGTCGATGGTCAGGTGTACGTGTACATTTTCGGCCTTTGCCCAGCGGGTGACGATCTCGTCATAGCCCAGCAGGTCCTCCTTTGAGCGGGAGCCGTAGACGATGTCCACCCTGCCGTAGTTGCGGCGGTTGTCCAATACGTAATTAATCACCGAGTGCAGCGGCGCGAGGCCTACGCCGCCCGCGATGAAGAGAAGATCCCGTCCGCGGATCGCCGGGTCCTCCATCGGGAAGCCGTTTCCGTAGGGGCCGCGGATCAGGATCTCCTGCCCCGCGTCCATCCGGTGCAGCCAGTCTGTCAGGCAGCCGCACTTCTTGATGGAAAACTCCTGATACTCCGTTTCCGTGGGGGATGAGGTGATCGAAAACATCGCCTCGCCCACGCCGGGGATGGACAGCATCGCGCACTGGCCGGGGCGGTGGTCAAACGCGCGGCCCGACCCGCCCCGCGCGTTTACGCGGAAGGTCTTGATGTCCGGCGTGTCGGTTCGGATGGCCGTGACCACGCCTACCAAGGGAACGAGCGCCTCTTTCATGCCTTCTTCCCCCCTTCGAGCGCCCGCGCGACCTTGACGATGTTCATGTGCGCGGGGCATATTGCAAGGCAGCGGCCGCAGCCCACGCAGCCGAGGATGCCTTCATTGTTCTTCGGGAAGTAGACCAGCTTGTGCATGAAGCGCTGGCGGAACCGCTCGAGCTGGGTGGGGCGGTTCGTGCCGTGGGCCATCAGCGTAAAATCGCTGTACATGCAGCTGTCCCAGCATCGGTAGCGCGAAACGCCGTGGCCGGTGTCATAATCCCGGATGTCGTAGCACTGGCAGGTGGGGCATACGAAGGTGCACGCGCCGCAGCCGAGGCAGCAGTCGGAAAGGCGCTTCCATTCGTCGGATTCGAACGCCTCCATCAGGTCGCCGCGGCTGACGCCCGAAAGGTTCAGTCCGGCGAGCGGCAAACTTTCGATCTTCCGCCGCGTTTCCTTCTTCTGCGCCGAGACGGCCGCTTCATCGCCTTCCTCGAAGAGTTCCCGGAGTTCGTCCGTCAGCGCCTCGCCTTTTTCGGTCTGTGGCTGCCAGTAAAGGCTGTCCGCTGTGATCCAGGCGGCGACGTCCCCGCGGGGCTGCGATGCGTCGATCCCCATCGACGCGCAAAAGCAGAACCTGTCCGGGTCTTCGCAGGCCACGGAAATGACCACGCCCGCCGCGCGGCGCGCCGCGTAGAAGGTGTCCGCGGGTTCCGAAAGGAACACCCGGTCGAGGATTTCAAAGCTCGCCGCGTCGCAGGCGCGCACGCCCATCACGACAAAGGGCTCCGACGGGCGCTCCCGTTCGACGACCGTAACGGTCTTGCCCCGCATTTTGAAGTCGGCCAGGTTTTCGGTCTGCGGAAAGAAAAAGTCCTTGGCGGACCGGCAGGTCTGAGGCGCGTCCAGCCTCACGGTCTCATGCCCAGACCACAGGCCGAAGTTCACCTGTCCGCCCGCTTCCACGGGCAGGTAGAGCGCGCGCCCGGCGCTGATCTTTTCAAAAAGCCCGCCGATGCGGCTTATGGGGAGCTTCAGCATCCGGCACCGCCCCTTTCAACGAAATCGCCCGGCTCGGCGTCGCCCTCGGCATAGAATGTCAGCGGCGAGCGAAGGCCGACCTTCTCGCCTGCCTGGAATTCGCCGTAGAGCGCGCCCATATCCTTTATGATCTTCCGGTTCAGAAGCTGCAGCGGAATGTTCTGGGGGCAGGCGCGGGCGCATTCGCCGCAGTCGGTGCAGCGGCCCGCCACGTGGAAGGCGCGGATGATGTGAAAGAGGTTTTCCTCAAAATCATCGGCGCTCGCCTTTCCGGCGACGCCGGAGGCGGGGTTGTCAAACACGCACTGAACGCAGCTGCAGGCGGGGCAGGCGTTGCGGCAGGCATTGCAGCGGATGCAACGGGAGAGCTCTCCCCGCCAGAATTCAAAGCGCGCTTCGGGCGTCATGGCCTCGACCGCTTCGACGCCTTCAAAACGGTTCGCCTTTTCGCGCGGCGCGGGCTCCGGGCCGGCGAGCACCTCATCACAGCCGACGTGCTTCTTTTGGCAGACCTCGCACCGCTCCAGCATCTCGCCCCGGATGTCCCGCATGCCGTGGCAGGGGACGCCCACCGCGACCACCTTTTCTCTTGGCACGCGGTGCTCGGTGACCAGCTGGTTCAGGCTGTAGGTGTCGCAGGGCTTCAGGAAGACCAGCGTGCGCCCGTCCTTCTTCCCGGCGGCGATCAGGTATTTCGAAAGGTTCGCGCCGCAGGTTTCGTCGTACACAAAGCCGCTCAGGCGCTCCGGCGACCCGAAGAACGCGGGCGCGGCGCCGAACAGTTCGTCTTTCTCCCAACCCAGAACCCGCCGGACTTCACCGCTGGCGAGGCGTTTTTTCGCCTTCTGGGCCATCATTTCAGCAATTCTTTGCATCTCAGATCCCCCAGCTTCCTGTTCTCGCCCAGCGCGGTGATGGTCTGAACGAAGTCGTTCATGGTGGCGGCAAACTTCGCGCCCTCGGCGGCGGACACCCACTCAACCCGCGTACGCCCGCGCTCAATGCCAAGATAATCAAGCAAAGCGAACAGTGCCGTCATCCTCCGGCGGGCGTAGTAGTTGCCGGTGGAATAGTGGCAGTCGCCCGGGTGGCAGCCGCACAGGATCACGCCGTCCGCTCCCCGCTGGAACGCGCGCAGCACGAACATGGGGTTTACGCGGCAGGAGCAGGGCACCCGGATCACCTTGACGTTCGCGGGGTAGGTCAGCCGGCTGGTGCCGGCCAGGTCCGCGCCGGCGTAGCTGCACCAATTGCAGCAGAACGCCACGATCATCGGCTTCCAGTCTTTCTGTTCGTTCACCTGCATATTGCGTCCACCTCCGCAAGTATCTGCCGGTTGGTAAAGCCCTTGAGATCCATCGCGCCGGAGGGGCAGGTCACCGTGCACGCGCCGCAGCCCTGGCAAACGGCCGGGTTGACCTCCGCCACGCGGCGAACCTCCCGGACGCCGGGGCCGCGGACTTCTTTTTCCCGGTAGGTGATCGCGCCGTAGGGGCAGACCCGCTCGCAGCTCGAGCAGCCGTTGCAGAGGAGCTCGTTTGCGCCCGCGACGCAGGGGTTCGTGACCAGGTGGTTCCGGTTCAAAAGGCCGATCACCTTCGCCGCCGCCGCGCTGGCCTGGGCCACGGTTTCGGGGATGTCCTTGGGGCCCTGGCACGCGCCGGAGAGGAACACGCCGGCGGTAGGGCTCTCCACGGGGCGGAGCTTCGGGTGCGCTTCGGTGAAGAAGTCGTTGGTGTCCATGCTGGCGGCCAGCATCG
>JAEZTD010000415.1 GCA_023443705.1 Bacillota bacterium
GAAACTGCAGCGCGACGTCCTTGAAGGCCAGCGTCGGGCCGTGAAAGAGCTCCAGAATATGCCGACCGCCGGAAAGCGGCACAAGCGGCGCGACTCCCGGCGTATCAAAGGAACGGTAAGCCGCCTGGCACATGCCCAGCAGCTCGTCGAAAGAAAAACCGCGCAGCCAGCCGGCCATCACCCGGGCGGCCACCTCATGGTAGGGCATACCCACCATGGCGCGGATCGCTTCCGAAGGGAGCGAAGGGATCTGCTCCGGCACATACAGGCCGCCGTCGTCCGAGATACCCCGGACGACGGCCTCGGCCGCACTGATGGACGCGCCATTGTTGCGCGTGGAAGTGTATCGCATGCCGATCAATCCTTTAGACAGCGTATCTGGTGATAAATTCGGGCAAAAGCTCGGGATCGCCGCTGACGCCCAGCACGAAGTTGACGTTGTGCTCCTTGGAGAGCGATTCCATCTGCTGGAACAGCGGCTCGAGGAGGTTCGGGTCGGTGTTGTTGACCAGCTTCATGAACGCGTCCACGAACACCAGCGAGATGTCAAAGTTGATCGCCAGCATGCCGCCCAGAAGCCCGTAGAACCAGGAAGCCGAGCGGTATTCGCCCAGCGCGAACTCGCTGGCGTCCACCAGCCTCACTTCGTGGCGGAGATCGTACATGTTATTCTTATCGTCATCAACAAAGACGACAAGGCCGTGCTCGGTCTTGAGGGCTTCGTTCGCTAAATCAATCAGTCGCTTGCTCTTGCCGCTGCCGATCTTACCCAGAACCACCTGTATCATGGCCATCCCTCCCTGAACAATAGTACCGTACCGGCATTATACACTATTTTTCGCGCAATATCCAGACCCAATTGCCAGACGGCGATTGAGATTCTCCGGAAGGTATTGTATAATAGAAAAAACGGAGGATTGAACGCATGACGGCCGACCAAAACCTTGAGGAAAAACTGATTTCGACGGAGAAGATATTCGACGGGCGCGTGGTGCACCTTGAGCGCGCCACGGTGGAGCTGCCCAGCGGCAAAACCGCCACGCGGGAGATCGTGCGCCACGTGGGCGCGGCGGCGGTGGTGGCGGTGGACGAAAACGGCCGCGTCGTGGTGGTGCGCCAGTGGCGCTGCGCGGCGGGGCGCGTGCTGCTCGAAATCCCCGCGGGCAAGCTGGACTATTTCGGCGCCGACAGGCTGGAGGCCGCGAAGCGCGAACTCCGCGAAGAGACCGGACTTACGGCATCGTCCTTCCGGCACCTCGCGGACATCCTGACCACGCCGGGCTTTTCGGACGAGGTGATCGGGCTGTACCTGGCCACCGGGCTCTCTCAGGGCGAGAACCAGCCGGACGACGACGAGTTTTTGAACGTGGAATTCATCGACATCCGCGCGCTTCTGGGCAGCATCCACGCGGGCGAAATTGAAGACGCGAAGACGATCTGCGCAATTCTTCTCGCGCAGCCGATATTGAAAGAGATGGGCATACTGTAATGGCGGCAATAAGGCTTGACGAGGGTTGGACGATCTCCTGCGGCGTGTGGCCGCCGCTTCTCATGCCGTCTGTTTCGGACGTGCGCACCGCGCTCCGGGAGCAGGGGCTCCTTCGGCGTGAGCCCGCGGCGATGGACGCGCTCTACGATCGGTGGGTGGAGACGCAACGCTGGACATATGCCCTGGCGTTTGACTGCCCGGGCGAGGAAGAGCGAGCGGTGCTTCGGTTTGAAATGCTTGGGGGCAAGGGCTCGGTTCGGCTGAACGGTCGGACGATTTCAGAGTTCGAGGGCGGAGAGTTTTTGGTGGATATCACCGAAAGCGTTCGGGAAGAAAAAAACCTGCTTGAGGTGAGCTTTTATTCAGAACCTCTTGGCGGCATTGCCCGGGGCATCCTGGGCCCGGTATGGCTTCGGACGACCAATTATATCGAACTCAAGCGCGTGCGTGCGGAAGCCGCGGGCGGCGTGATCCGCGTGTCAAGCGACTTGGTTGCCCACACCGCCGGACGTTTCCTGTTCCGCTATCAGGTTTCGATGGACGGAGAAATGGTTTCGACCAGCGAAGTCTACGAGCGATTGCGCGCCGCCGCGGCGCATGTGGAACATGAGATCAGGCTGCCTTCCTCCGCGCCCTGGGACGGAGAACGCTACTACACGGTGCGCCTCATGGTGGAACGCTCCGGCGTAGGCTGCGACTCAGCGCTCGTCAATGTGGCGATGGATGCACCGGAACCGCGCTTTATCGCGCTGATCCCCAGAGGCAGACTTCGCGACCGGGTACTCGCCCGCAGCGCGCGGAAATTGGGTGCGGGAGCGGTGTTTGCGCCGTATTTTCCGGATCAGGATCGGGCGCTGGTCACTTTCGATTTGCTGTCCGAGGGGGTTCTGCTTACTGAACGGGCGGAGTGCGCGCCGGATGGTGAAGAAGAGGATTTTCTCGCCATGCCTACCGGCGCGGCGCTGGAGGCACTTGCAAACGGCGAAAGATTCTGGCCGGACGACGCGCCCGTATGGCGTGCCACCGGAAACTCCGCGCCCAGCAGAAGGGACGCGGAGGCGCTCTACGGCGTCAACGCGCTGGGCGACGCGGCGCGGTATGCCCGCATCAGCCGCCTTGTTCAGGCGGAGGCGCTGCGCCATCGGGCACTGGGCGCCCGGCGGGCGGAGCAGCCTTTGACAGTTCTCCTTGCGGAGGATGCGCCTTCTCTTCGAAGCGCCGCGCTGATCGAATATGGAGGCGTTTTGCGGCCCGCCTACGGCGCGGTCCGGCAGGCGTGGGGGGCGTGCGCGGCATTTGACCTTCCGGAGGCCCTCACGGCCCGCTCGCCGCTCCCCGTGCGACTGTATTCCAATGGGCGCCGCCGCCCGGTCACCGTCACCGCGTCGGTGTACGCGCTGGACGGGCGGCTCGTCGCCTCCACCAGTTTCGCGGCGATGGCGGGCGCGGACGCGCTTCTCGGCGAACTGAAATTCACACTGCCCCCGGAGGGCGTCTTCATCGCCCGGGCGGAGCTGAAAGACGACGGCGGGACACGGCAAGTGGATCAGATGATCCTCGCTTCCCCCGACGGTTCGCCGCCGCGCGGCGCGCTTTTGAGCCCGCCTCGAGCGGAATTGCGTGCTCGGGACGGCTTCCTCCACTGCGAGGGTTCCGTCGCCGCGCTGGGGGTCTGGACGGGCGAATACTACGGCGCGCTGCTGCCGGGTGAAAAGATTCCGCTTCCGGAAGGAATCATCTCGACCCGCATCGAATCTCTGAACGGCCAAATTCTGTGACGAAAGCTGTTGAAGATATGAGCAAGCTTCGAATCGCCATACTCGGCGCGGGCAACATCGCGCAAAACGCGCACCTGCCGATCTATGCGGCGAGGGACGACGTGGAGCTCGTCGCCATCGCGGACCTGAACCTTGATCGCGCGAAAGGCGCGGCGGAAAAATTCGGCATCGCCCGAGCCTACGGGAGCGCGGATGCCCTTCTGGAAGCCGAGCGGCTCGACGCGGTGGACATCTGCGTGTGGAACCGCTCGCACGCGCCATGCGCCATCGAAGCCGCGAAAAAAGGGGTTAACGTCCTCTGCGAGAAACCGATGGCTTGGAGCCTCGATCAGGCGCTACAGATGAAGCGGGCGGCGGAGGAGGGCGGCATCCTGTTCATGATGGCGCTGCCCAACCGCTTCAAGCCGGAATACCGGCTGGCGAGGCGGCTCGTGGACGAGGGGCGGCTGGGCGAAGTTTATTATGCCAAGACCGCCATGATCCGCCGGCGCGGCACGCCACTGGGCTGGTTTACCGATACGGAAAAATCCGGCGGCGGCCCGGTGATCGACATCGGGGTGCACGCCATCGACCGTGCCTGGTTTCTGATGGGCTGTCCGAAGCCTGTCAGGGTCAGCGCCGTGACTTCCGCCCGCATTGGCGACTACAAAACCCAGGGCGTGAACCGGTGGGTCGCGCTGGACAGCGATGTGACCGCATTCGACACCGAGGATTCCGCCGCCGGCGTCATTCATTTTGAAAACGGTGCGTGCCTCTTGTTTGAGGTCAGCTGGGCGCTCAACGCGCCATATCAGGATTACACGCAGGTCTGCGGCGACAGGGCAGGGCTGACGATGGACCCGCTGACGCTCTACGGCGAGGAGGCCGGGCATCTGTCGGATTCTGTCTTGACCACGCTGCCCGCGGACCCGTTTCAGGTGGAGATCGACCACTTCATCCACTGCGTGAGGACCGGCGAAGCGTCCGTGGCGCCGCTTGCGCACGGAGTGGCCATGCAGCGCATGCTGGAGGGCATCTACCGTTCGGCCAAGTTGGGGCGGGAGGTAGAAATCTGAATACCAGAGGCCAGAACATGTCCTTTTACGAAGAATCGATCTTTGCCCGGATGAAGGGCATCCGAACCGAACGGCTGTACATCCGGCGGCTTACCATGAAGGACGCCCCCGACATGTACGAATACAGCCGGGACCCCGAGGTGGCGCGCCATGTTTTGTGGGACGCGCACCGCTCGGTCAACGAAACCCGCGCCTACGTCCGGTACATGCTGCGGAAGTACCGGCTGGGCGAACCGGTCAGCTGGGGCATCGAGCACCTGGAGAGCGGCAAGGTGATCGGCACCATCGGCTTCATGTGGTACCAGCGCGAGAACAATTCCGCCGAAGTGGGGTACTCGCTGTCCCGGGCGTATTGGAATCAAGGGCTGATGACCGAGGCGCTTAAGTCGATCCTCAAGTTCGCGTTTACCGAAATGCGGCTGCACCGCGTGGAAGCCCAGCACGAGGTGGACAACCCCGCCTCCGGACATGTGATGCTGAAGGCGGGCATGCGCTACGAGGGCATGCTGCGCGGACGCCTGTTCAACAAGGGCCGGTACGTGGACGTGGCGCTGTATGCGATGCTGCGGGAGGACTTAAAGGCCGTCTGATTGTTTGGCAACCTCGCGGCCCGTCCGTGCGTCCAAAATGAGACGTCCCGCGGGCGTGCCGCCTGAACGGGCGGCGGGCGCGGACCCATTGGGCTTCGCGTGAATTATTTCTTGAAAGGGGCGTGGAGAAACCATGACGTTTATGAGCGGCCTCTGGCAGCAGTTTCTCTCGCTCTTCTCGAATCTCTTCGTGCGCCCGGATTGGCGCAACATTCTGGATGTCGCCATCGTCTCGGTGATCGTTTACCAGCTCATCAAGGCGCTGGCGCACACCCGTGCGAACACGGTGCTGAAGGGCGTTTTCATTGTCATTCTGGTGACGGGGCTTTCGGAACTTTTGCAGCTCAACGCCCTCAACTGGTTGCTGCTTCAGATGCTCAACATCGGTGCGCTGCTGCTGGTGATCCTGTTCCAGCCGGAGATCCGGCGCGGGCTGGATCAGCTCGGGCGTTCTCGCTGGCGCGTGCTCCTCGGCACCACAAAGGATGGGAAGGCGTCCGAAAAAGTAGCGCAGGAGATTACGGCCGCCCTCGTCAACCTCTCCAAACGGCGCGTGGGCGCGCTGGTGGTGATCGAGCGGGGCACAGGCCTGAATGACGTGGTCGCCAGCGGCACGGCCATCGACGCGGAGGTCTCTCAGCCGCTGATTGAAAACCTGTTCGAACCCAACACGCCGCTGCACGACGGCGCGATGGTTATTTCCGGGCTGCGCGTCGCGGCGGCCGCCTGCATTCTGCAGCTGTCCGACGACAATTCCATCAGCCGGGAGCTGGGAACACGGCACCGCGCGGCCATCGGCATATCGGAGTCCACCGACGCCGTCGCGCTGATCGTATCCGAGGAGACGGGCATCATTTCCGTTGCCCGCGGCGGACGGCTGACGCGCCATCTGGACGCGAAATCGCTCACCAACACGCTGACGGAGCTGTTCGCCCCCGCGGACACGGTTTCGCTCGCCTCGATCTTTCGGCGGAAGGAGGGCGGCCATGAAGGTGAATAGGACGGACATCAAAGAACTTCTGCCCCACATCTGGAAGGGGCTGACCCATAACATCGGCTATAAACTTCTCAGCGTCGTAATCGCGCTGGCGCTCTGGGGTTATGTACTCTACGCCAACCCCTCGATCACCCGTGAAAAGACGCTCTCGGGCGTAAGCATCACGGTCAGCGGCCAGTCGGTTCTTTCCAGCCGCCTTCTCGCGCTTTCCACGGATTTGGACAGCGCGCTCTCGTCCGCAAGGGTGACCGTCCGCGTATCGCAGTCTGCCTTTCCGCTGGTGTCCACCGACAACGTGAGCGTGGAACTGGATCTGTCCAGTCTGCGCGGCACCGGGAAGCAGACGGTCAGGCTGCGCGGCACCACCACCTATGGTACCGTAACGCAGGTCTGGCCGGAATCGGTGGAGCTGGAGGTTGAGAAGCTCGACCAGCGCTACGTGCCCGTCAATCCGCAGATTACCGGTACCCGAATCAATGGCTACTGGTACAACGTCAGCCGCGTCAACCCATCCCAGATCACGGTTTCCGGGCCGACTTCGCTGGTGCAGAAGGTGTCCTACGCAGAAGTGGGCGTGGACGTGACCGACCGCACCGCCGCCAGCAGCCGCGTGGAGCAGCTGCGCCTGGTCGACGCCCACGGAGACCCCGTGGAAGCGGACTATGCGCTTTCGCGCTCCACCAACTCCGCCACCGTGACCGTGGACATCTACCCCACCAAACAGATCGAAGTGACGGCTACGCCCGCCGAATCGGTGCAGGGCAACGTGCGGCGCGGCTATACGCTAGAGTCGCTGGACGTCAACCCGGATACCGTGATGGTCGCGGCGGACCAATCGCTGCTCGACACGCTGGACCACCTCTCCATAGAGCCTGTGGATGTGTCCGGCGCTGACCGGACGTTTACCCAGATCGCAAACATTACGATACTCAAGGACATCAAAAACCTGTCCAGCGATCAGGTTTCGGTCACGGTCAACATCGTCGAGCAGGAGCAGACACGACGCTATACAAACCTCGAGGCCTCGCTTTCGGGGCTGAGCGACGGGCTCTCCGCCAGCTGGAGGTCTCCGAGGCTCGAGGTCAAGCTCAGCGGCCCCTACTCACAGGTGCAGTCGCTGTCCCGGAACGATCTGATCGCCTGGGTGGATCTGGCCGGCTACGGGGCGGGCACCTACGACCTGCCCGTTCAGGTCACGGTGGACAATTATCCTGATCTTGGCATCACCGTTGATCCTGCGACCGTTCGCGTGACGCTGACCGAAAAGGCCGGTTGACGGGGCACCAAAACACCCCGCGCAGTTTATCCGTTTTTCGTTGGAACCGGGCGCGTAAAAGGGCAGAGCGCTGCCATTTCGCGCGAACGGACAGGAAGGGGTTCTTATGCAGCAAACCGCGTTTACCGATTCTTTCATCAAAGGCATGCTAGGCTGGATCCGATGGATCGCCAGCTCCATTGCCAACCTCTTTCAGTCCGGTTCCGGTACCTCCGGCGGCACATCCTTTCTTTCGTGGTTTGCCGGGAATTGGATCAAGATCCTGCTGGTCTTGATCGTCACAGGCGTTCTTGTGGACTGGGTGGTGTGGATTGCGCGGTGGCGGCCGTATTGGGTCTGGTTCCGGAAGCGCCGCATCCTCCTGGACCACGAAGTGGAGGACATCGACGACGACGATCTGATGATGCACTACGATGACATGGGCCGCCCCCGCGCGAGGCGAGGACGTGCCGTCGCGTATGCCGACGACCTTGACGAGTTTGACGACGGCGAGTCGCTGGACGGCTTCGACGAGGAGTACGACGATCAGGACGACGGGGATTACGACGATCGTTATGAGGAAGACCCGGACGAGGAAGACCCGGACGAGGAAGACGGCGACTTTGACGCGCTTTACGATGACCGAGACGGGCGCGACGCGGGCGCGGAACCCTTTGCGGCACCGGAGACCGAAGCCGCCGAAGAACTGGACGAAGACGACGACCTGCCCCCCGCTCGCAAATCAGGGCGCGCCCCGGCGCGCAAAAAATTCTTCGCGCGCCGCCGTGACAGCGCGGCGGACGCGGAAGATCCGTTCAGCATCGAGGGAGATTTCTTTGACGATTTGGGCGAGGATCCAATGGATGACGTCGTGATCCACCGCCGCAGGCGGCCGGATGAGCGCGACGATCAGGATACGTCCGTTTATCGTCGGCCCGCCTTTCTTCCAGGCGACGAACCCGGCGCTGTGCGCGGCGCGGACGAGGACGAGGGTTGGCACAGCGGCTACACCCAGCGCAGCGTGGAGCGTGGCAAGCGCAGAAAGCGGGATGTCGGCGCATGACACAGTTTGAGCCCTGGCCAGGGAACCGGATTAAGGCGGTGGTCGGCCATTACGGCAGCGGCAAGACTGAGATCGCGATGGCGCTGGCCATCCTGGCGGCGG
>JAEZTD010000421.1 GCA_023443705.1 Bacillota bacterium
GTGACCTACAGGGTCATCATCGCGCTGGTTTTGAAGCTGGGCATGCCCACCAACGACCTGAAGTTGTTCACCGCCATTACCGTGGCGCTGGCACTCTCGCTGCCGATGTTCAAGGGGTACCTGAACACAATCCGGCGGTCGATGAAAGGGGCGGCGTGACATGCTGAAGGTATCGGGAATCGTCAAGCGCTTCAACATCGGCACCGTCAATGAAAAGGTGGCGCTGGACGGTGTGGACCTCACGCTCAGTCCGGGGGATTTCGTCAGCGTAATCGGCGGCAATGGCGCGGGCAAGTCCACGCTTCTAAACGCCGTGGCGGGGGTTTATCCCGTGGATGGCGGAACCATCGAGATCGACGGCGTCAACGTCACCAGGCTCTCGGAGCACAGGCGCGCGAAGTACCTGGGCCGCGTGTTTCAGGACCCGATGATGGGCACCGCCGCCGACATGAACATCGAGGAAAACCTCGCGCTGGCGCTTCGCCGCGGCAAGCCGCGTACCCTTCGCTGGGGTGTGACCGCAGCCGAGCGCGCACGGTACGTGGAGCTTTTGAAGCATCTGGACCTGGGCCTTGAGCACCGGATGACCAACAAGGTGGGGCTGCTCTCCGGCGGCCAGCGTCAGGCGCTGACGCTGCTCATGGCGACGCTGGTGCCGCCGAAGTTGCTGCTCCTCGACGAGCACACCGCCGCGCTGGACCCAAAGACCGCCGCCAAGGTGCTCGCCCTCAGCGACCGCTTCATCTCCGAGGAGAAACTGACTGCGCTGATGGTCACCCACAACATGAAGGACGCCATCCAGCACGGAAACCGCCTTTTGATGATGCACGAGGGCAAGATCATCGTGGATGTCTCCGGCGACGAGAAAAAGAGCCTGACCGTCGAAACCCTGCTCGGCATGTTCGGAAAGGCCAGCGGCCAACAGCTGGCCAGCGACAGGATGTTGCTGTCATAACGATCCCAAAATAAAAAACCGCCCGCGATTTCGCTAGCGAAATCGCGGGCGGTTTTTATTTATGCGAAGGTTGCGGCTCTTGGCTCGGTCTTCGGCGCTTCAGCGGGCTTTGCCGGGGGGAGGGCGATACCCTCCTCGTCGGCGAGTTTGACCAGAAGGTCGAGGGCTTTTACGATCTGCTCCGGTTTGTGCTCGCTGATCACGCAGAAGCGAAGCCGCGCCTTGCCGCGGGGCACCGCCGGGTACACCGCCGGCGGGACGAACACGCCGTGCGCCCGGAGACGGTTCGAGAGGTGGAAGGCGTCCTCATCCCGCCCGACGAGCACCGGCACGATGGCGGTACCGGCGGCGAGGCAGGTATTGAGGTTGCGGGCGGCGGCTTCCTTCAGGAAGCAGGCGATGTTCTCCCGCATGCGCGCCATGATCGACGGGTCTTCCCTGAGAAGGCGAATGGAGGTCAGCGTCGCGGCGGCCAGCGGCGGCGAGATGCCCACCGAGAACACGAAGCCGGGCAGGTTGTAGCGCAGGTATTCGATGATGTCGCGGGGGCCCGCGAGGTAGCCGCCGCAGGCGCCAAGGCCCTTCGACAGCGTGCCCATCTTGATGTCGATGTCGCCCGGCTCAAGGCCGAAGTACTCGTCCACGCCGCCGCCGGTTTCGCCGATGACGCAGGCGCTGTGGGCTTCGTCCACCATCAGGAAACAGCCAAATTTTTCCTTCAGCGCCACGAATTCCGGGACGGGCGCAATGTCGCCGTCCATCGAATACGCGCCCTCGATGACGATGAGTACCTTTTCAAACTTGTGGCGCTGCATGCGCAGGATGCTCTCCAGCGCCTTAAAATCGTTGTGGGGGAAGGGCTTGCACAGGGCCGGGCTCAGCCTGCAGCCCTGATCGACGGAGTTGTGGGCCAGCGCGTCGTAGAGGATCAGGTCCTTCGGACCGCAGAAGTTGCCCACCACCGTGACGTTCGTGGAGTGGCCGCCTACCAGAACCAGCGCGCTTTCGGCGTGCTTCCAGACGGCGATCTCCCTTTCCAGCTCCTGATACAGGCTCTTTTCGCCCGCGAGAAGGCGGCTGCCGCTGGCGCTGGTGCCGTAGCGGTCGATGGCGGCCTTGGCAGCCTCCATGACCTCACTGCGGCCGGACATGCCAACGTAATTGTAGGAGCCGAAGTTGACGACCTCTTTACCCGCCATGATGGAGGTGTCCTTGAGCGCCGAATCGTGGCACACGAAGTAGGGATTGTCCGCGCCGCCTGCCATCAGCGCCTGCTGGCGCGCGTAGAAGGCCTTGAATTCCGGCGTCTCGCGAAACTCGGAGATCGGCGTCACCGGCTCGCTGGCGGGTTTGGCCCCCTCAAAACCGTGCTGGCGCTCGTAGATCAGCCGGGAAAGGCCGTTCACCGTTGTGCAGCGGCCGTACTCCTCCGGCGGAATGATGAAGCCAAAGGCCTCCTCAATGCGGATGGAGATGGACAGGACCTGCAGGCTGTCGCCGCCCAGGTCTTCCAGGAAGTGGGCGTCGTCGCGAATCTGCTTTTCGGTAACCTCCAGAACCTCCGCGTAGACCTTGCGCACCTGATCGCTGATTCGCCTCATTTCAAGGTCCACCAGCTCGGTCTTGACACCCTCCCGGGGTGCGCCGTAGGAGGCGGAGACGCTGCGGATCGAGAGCTCGCGGTAAGCGTCCGGGTGTTCCGCAATGAGCCCCCGAAGTTCCACGCGCTTGACCTTGATGGCGTTCGCCACCGGGAGCTTTTCGGAGGATACCAGCGCGCGCGCCACCTGCTTGACCACGGGGAGCTTCCCATTGATCTGTGCGATGCGCGCCGAGAGGCCCTTGACGTACACCTCGTCCGCGGCCTTGTCGCCCAGGTACATCACCAGCGTGATCTCCTGGTACAAAGGCTTCGCCGGGTCGGCCGGAACGCCCAGCACGCTGAGCTGCTCCACGTCGGAGAGGTGGGAGAAGGCGTCCTCCACCTCGTCTGGGTAGACGTTTTCGCCGGATTCATTGATGACCACGTCCTTGACGCGGCCCTCCACGTACATGCGGCTGCCCCTTTCAAGGCGCACCACGTCGCCGGTGTGCAGCCAGCCGTCTTCATCCAGCGCAGGCGGCGTGAGCGCGCCGTCCACCAGCTGGCCGGTGTGCAGCGAGCGCCCCTTGATGAGCATCTCGCCCCGGTTGGGCTTGTCGCCGTCGGGGATCACCTTGTACAGCACGTTTTTAAGCGGCCTGCCCACCGAGCCAGACACGCGGGTGCGAAGGCTGCGGCTGGTCTCGACGGAGGTGATGGCTGTCTCGGTCATGCCAAAGCCGGACACCGTGAAGTAGCCCAGCGCGCTCAAGGTCTTCATCTGTTCGGCGGGGGTGTGGCTGCCGCCCAGGATGATGCACTCCACGTCACCGCCCAAGAGCTTTCCCAGCACCGAGCGGAACAGAAGCCGCCTTGCGACCATGCGCCCGAGGCCTGGCGCGACGTGCTGCAGCATCAGGCTCGTGCCCTTGAGGAGGCGGAAGGCCGCGCGCTTGCCCGCGGGCTCCTTTGCGACCTTTTTTTCAAGGCTGGTGGCGAGGTTTGTTGCCAAGAGCGGCACCGCCAGCAGCAGTTGGATTCGAAAACGCGTGGCGGTGTCCACGATGGTCTGCGGCGCGCGGTCTTTCATGTACACGTTGGTGTAGCCCAGAAAGCCGCACCACATCAGGCAGACCATGAAGCCGAATACGTGGTGGAAGGGCAAAAACGCCAGGCTCCTGCGGTTGCCGTCGCCGATGATCTGGCGGCACTCCTTGTAGAGCAGCTCGCTGGACAATACCTGATTGGCCACCGCCGCGCCGTCGTAGACGAAAATGCGGCTGGTGGCGGTGGTGCCGCTGGTGCAGAGCGCCACCTTGTCCGCATATTCCGGTAAAAAGTCGATGGGGGCGCGGGGCGCGGCCTTGAGCTCGTCCACCGTCACCGTTTTTACGCCCCCCGGCAGCGGGCGGCGGGTTTTGCCGATGAGAATTGCCGCGCCCGATTGGGCCAGCATGTAGTCCATCTTCTCGTCGGAAAGGGTGAAGTCCAAGAGAACCGCGTTGTAACCGGAGAGGATCAGCCCCCAGAAGGCCGGGAACCACTCCGGGCAGGTATCCATCGCGATGGCGGCGAATTTTTTGCCCCCGCCGCCGCCGAATTTGCCTTTCAGGTACGCGGCCCAGTCATGGGTCTGCCGCTCGTATTCCGAGAAACTGACGGTGACCTCCTGCCCGTGCTTCAGGTACAGCGCCGCGGGGATGTTTCCCCAGGAGCAGGTGAGGCTGAACAGGTTGGAAAGGGACATATCCCCCCGAAGCGCTTCACACTTTTCCAGAATTGGACTCATTTTTTGCATGCGCTCTATCTCCTTTTCCCCAGGTAATAGCTTTCAAGTATGGATTGGATCAGCCCGGCGGGAAAAACCGCGTGCAGCACGACCGCCAAATGCTGATCGAAGGACGCCACGCGTTTTCTGAGCGGAAGCCGTTTTCGCTGAAGAAGCGCCGCCGCGATGCGGCCAAGTTTTTCCGGATCGCAGCCGTTCTCCTCGTCCCGGGCAATGGCCGAGACACCGCGGTGGAATATTTCCGAATAAGGGGATTCTTCGCAAAACGCGGCGGCGCGGGGCCGGTAGGCCTGCGAGCCGCCCCGGTGGTCGCCCGGCTCGACCAGGCACACGCCGACGCCAAACCGCCTGACTTCGAGCGCAAGGCACTCTGAATACCCTTCGATGGCGTGCTTGCTGGCCGTGTATGCGCTTTGGAACGGAATGCCGAGAACGCCGTTGATGGACGAAAAGTTGATGATTCGGCCCGAGCGCTGGGCGCGCATGAAAGGAAGCGCCGCGCGGATCATTTCCACGGCGCCGAGAAAGTTGGTCTCCATCACCCGCTGGTACTCATCCCGGCCAGTCTCCTCACAGGAACCCAGAACGAGCACCCCGGCACAGTTGTAGAGCGCATCCACCCGCGGCGATATTTTGAACGCCTGCTCGCGAAAGGCCGCTACGCTTTCCGGGCTCCGGACGTCGAGGGGAACCCGGTGGCTTCCGCACTCGCAGGGGCCAACGTAGGGCTTGAAGGAGCGCGCGCCCGCGATCACCAGATACCCTTCCTGAACCAGCGCCTTCGCGGTATGGTAGCCCAGTCCGCTGGACGCGCCCGTAATCCACACGGTGCCCTTGCCCAACCGTTCCATCCCCATCCTGCGCGGATAATCCTATATAATCTGCATTATACTTCACAGGTGATTTATATGCAAGATTTTACATCGTCTCTTAACCCGGATTGCCCGTAAATGCGCTTGGGCGCGCCGCGGAAGAACGAAACAGGTGGTTTGATAAGGCGTGCCTGTGGTATATTATTTTGGTAAGGGCGTGTTCGCCCGTATCTTATGCCGCAAACATGATGAGGAAAGGGAGGCTGTGCCATGAAACCTGTCGAAGCCGGGATGCCGGCTCCTGCCTTTACGATGGAGGATGTTCAGGAGAACCCGGTTAGCCTTGCGGATTTTCGGGGCAAGAAGGTGCTGCTCTCATGGCACCCGATCGCCTGGACAAGCGTTTGCACCGACCAGATGCGCGCGCTGGAGGTCAACTGGGCGCGTTTTGAGGCGCTCAACACGGTTCCTTTAGGCGTCAGCGTCGACCCGGCCCCCGGCAAGAAGGCGTGGGCGTCGCTATTATGTCTCAAGAAGCTGCCGCTTCTTTCGGATTTCTGGCCCCACGGCAAGGTTGCGCAGGACTACGGCATCTTCCATGAAGAATTCGGCATGTCGGAGCGCGCCAACATCATCGTGGACGAGCAGGGCATCATTCGGTGGGTGAAGGTATATCCGATGTCGCAGTTGCCCGACATCGAGGAAGTGTTTGCGGAACTGTCCAAGATGGTCTAGTAGGAAGGGGGGGCGAGGGCGTGGAACGCCAGATCAAGAGGATTGTGCGGGGCTTCCGGGCCGTGGACGGCGCGGGCGTCAGACTGGTCAGGGTGCTCGGTCACGACGATGTGTACGATTTTGATCCGTTTCTGATGCTGGATTCCTTTGATTCCACCGACCCAAGCGATTACCTGGCGGGTTTTCCCACCCACCCGCACCGGGGTATCGAGACTATTACCTACCTCATTTCCGGCCGAATCGAGCACGAGGACAGCCTCGGAAACGCCGGCGTGATCCACGATGGCGAGAGCCAGTGGATGACGGCGGGCGGGGGCATCCTGCATCAGGAGATGCCCAAAGCCTCCGGGAGGATGCTGGGCTTTCAGCTGTGGCTCAACATGCCCAAGGCGGATAAAATGGCGCCGCCCGCGTACCTCGACATCCGAGAGGACATGATGCCCGTCGCCAAAGAGGGCGGGGCGACCGTTCGGGTAATCTCCGGCGCGTACAAGGGGCAAAGCGGCGTATCGCCCCGCCACATACAGGCGACGCTCTTCGACGTGAAGCTTCCTGAAGGGGGCGATATACGGCTGGATGCGCCGGAGGATCAGACGGCGTTCATCTTCACCATCGAGGGCGACGCGCACGTTGCGGACGCGCACATTCAGGAAAAGTCTGCGGTGCTGTTTGGCGAGGGAGATTGTCTCACCGTCCGTGCGCCGGAGCGCTCCGCCGCGCGCTTCATCTTCTTCATGGGTCCGCCGCTCCGCGAGCCCATCGCCTGGGGTGGCCCGATCGTCATGAATACCCGGGAGGAGCTTGATGACGCCTTCCGGCAACTCAGGGACGGCACATTCCTCGAACGCAGAGCATGACGCATTCAAAGAGCGGCCCCACGGATAGGGCCGCTCAGACCATCAACCAAATCCCCGTCGAACTTCAATCGTTCCCGGCCGTGTACGCTGGGAACGGGATAGCGCCACCAGTACGCATACTGGTGGCGCTATCCATTACCTTGCGTCAGTGCGCCGCCCGGAAATCCATGAGGATTTCAGGCGCACGCAGCATCTTTCCCTTCGCACCCGCAAAAACCGCAGGGTTTTTCGATGCCTTGAACCGGCCCCGTCCGTGGATGGGGCCGGTTTTCATGGGGTTATGGTTCTTCCGGTCCGTTGGGCCACGAGTCCGAGTCGTCGTAGATGCCGCTCACATCCATCATTGCAGAGCGGGCGGCCTCGTTGGCCAGCGCAACCAGTTCTTCCGGCGAAGAAATCTCCGCACCCACGATGCGCGCCCGAACCGACGGGTGCAGCGACTCCATGTATTCGTAGGCCTCGGGGTCTTCCCTAAGAAGCGTCTTCAGGCTGCCCGAGGCCTCTTCCGGGATTGCCATCACGTCACCGCCTTTCGCCCGTAGTTTGGGCGGATTTGGCATCATCCATGCGAGATGCGACAAATCTAGTTTTCATAAAAATGAACACGCAGCCCTAAGAGTGAGACGCTGACCGAACCGCCATCGAATGGCGCGGTTTTTTTGTAAAAAGAGAGCAATGCATTAATATTGATTGCGCATAATGGGAGCCCGGCATGCTTCGGCAGGCGCGCATCGCAAGCCTTAATCCGGCGAGGAGCGCCGCTATTTTTGGGCACTCCGCTGATGTGCTTATTTTTGTGTTTAGAATTGCCGTTTTCTCGGATTTGGGGGTTGAATGATCGTGGAAAATGAATTATAATGCACGTGTCCATTCATTTTCATACACACAGAAGGGGCGGCGTATGAGCGCATTTTTGGAGGCTTCCGAGCTCACGATGCGGTTCAAGGGCCTGACGGCTGTCAACCGTTTTTCGGCCTCGCTGGAACGCGGCGGGATTTACGGGCTGATCGGTACGAACGGCGCGGGCAAGACGACGCTGATCAACATTCTCTCGGGGCAGCAGAAGCCCACCAGCGGCGTCGCGCGGCTGGATGGGCGCCCGATTACGGGCGTTCGCCCGGACATCGTGGCCCGGATGGGCGTGGGTCGCACCTATCAGAATCTCCGGTTGTTTGGCAGGATGACCTGCCTTGAAAACGCGATGATCGGCGCGCAGCTCAACAAGGGCTACAACCTGACGCAGGCGCTTTTGAGCCTCCCTGTCTTTTGGAAGCGGGAAAAAGCGCTGCGCGACACGGCCATGGAAATGCTCGCTGCGGTGGGCCTTGAAAACTCGGCGGAAAAGGAAGCTTCTTCACTTCCATACGGAGACCAGCGCCTGCTCGAAATTGCCCGGACCCTTGCGATGAAGCCGAAGCTCCTCCTTCTGGACGAGCCCGCCGCCGGCATGAACCCCCGAGAGAGCGCGGATCTGGTCGAAACCATCCGCCGCGTGCAGAAGGATTTTGGCCTCACGATGCTTCTGGTCGAGCACGACATGAAGGTCGTGATGGAACTGTGTCAGTACATCTACGTGATGGCCTTCGGCGAAACCATCTTCCACGGCCTGCCGCAGGAGGTCAGCGAACACCCGAAGGTCATCGAAGCCTATTTGGGGAGGGCTGCGCGCCGTGCTTGAACTACGAGAACTCTCCGTGTCCTACGGCAGCATCCGCGCGGTGCGCGGCGCTTCGCTTACGGTGCGGGACGGCGAGATCGTCGCGCTCATCGGGGCCAACGGCGCGGGCAAGAGCACCATCCTGCAGGCGATTTCAGGGCTCCTTAAGCCCGCCGGCGGCGAGATTCTGCTGGACGGGGCGCCGATCACCACGCTGCCGGCGGAAAAGATCGTCGATCTGGGCGTCATCCACGTACCCGAGGGGCGGCAGATATTTTCCGGCATGACGGTGGTTGAAAACCTGCGCCTCGGCGCGTACGCCATCCGCGACCGCGCGGAGATCGAGCGGCGCATGGAAGTTGCCTTTTCGCTTTTTCCGGTCATCCGGGAGCGAAAAGGACAGCTGGCCGGAACGCTTTCGGGCGGCGAGCAGCAGATGCTGGCCATCGGGCGCGGGCTGATGGCGAAGCCCAAAGTACTGCTTCTGGACGAACCCTCCCTCGGGCTTTCCCCGCTTCTGACCCAGCAGGTCTTTGACGTGCTGGCGAACCTCCGGAAGAGCGGCACCACGATGCTGCTCGTCGAACAGAACGCCTATGAGGCGCTGGAGATCTCCGACCGCGCCTACGTGCTGGAGACCGGCGTCGTCGCGATGGAAGGCGTCAGCCGAGATCTTCTGGACGATCCGCACGTCAAGACGGCGTATTTGGGGAGGTGAGGGCATGGATCCATCCTATGTGCTGATTCAGGTGGTCAACGGCCTGAAGCTGGGCAGCGTCTATGCCATCGTCGCCACCGGTTATTCAATTGTCTACAGCATTTTGCGCCTGATCAACTTCGCCCACGGCGACATCATGTGCGTGGGCGTGTACGCCGCCTACATGATGCTTTCGGTCATGATGGCGCCGCTGCCGGTGGCGATTGCCCTTGCGATCATCACTTCGGTGGTTCTGGGCGTGGTGGTGGAGCGAATCGCCTACCGCCCGCTGCGCTCCGCCAGCGAGGAAACCGTGATGATGACCTCCATCGCCGTTTCAATGTTCGTCCAGAACCTGATGACCATGATCTTCTCCGCCCAGAGTCGGGCGTTCAAGCTGCCCGATTCGCTGGTGCAGCTGCACAGGATCGGCGGAGTCACGCTGTCCACGATGAACATCATCACCTTCGTCCTGACGGCCGTTCTCCTCGTGGGGCTCAACCTCGTGATCCGGCGCACCCGCATCGGCATGGCGATGCGCGCCTGCACCGACAATCCGAAAGCCGCGCGGCTGATGGGCATCAACGTAAACACCGTCGTTACTTTTTCATTCGCGGTGGGCTCGGGCCTTGCGGCGGTGGCGGGCATTATGCTGGCGGGCGAATACAAGACCATCGACCCGCTGATGGGCTTCGTACCCGGCGTCAAGGCCTTCGTCGCGGCGGTGCTGGGCGGCATTGGCAGCCTCTCCGGCGCGGTGATCGGCGGCTTTCTCATGGGCGTGGCCGAAATGCTGTTTGCAGGGCTTTTGCCGCCCAAGTACGCGGTGTACCGCGACGCGCTGGTGTTCGTGATCCTGATTCTGGTGCTCCTGGTCAAGCCCAACGGCCTGATCGGCGCGCGCAGCGGAAGGAGGAGCTAACATGATTTTGCGCAACAGGGCGTTTCGCTTCTGGGCGTTCATCGCGCTGCCCATCGCGCTGATCGTTCTGGCCGAGCAGACGCTGCCCGGCTACTACGTGCGGCTCATCAAGCTTGTGGGCATCAACATCATCCTGGCGTCCAGCCTCAGCCTCTGCAACGGTTTTACCGGCATCTTTTCGATGGGCCACGCGGGCTTTATGGCCATCGGCGCCTACGCGTCCGCGCTCATGACGATCCCGTCCGCCAAGAAGGCGGTGCTCCTGAAAAACCTGCCGGAGGCGATCCAGCAGGTGGCGATGCCGCTTCTCCCGGCGCTCATCGTCGGCGGCGTCATTGCGGCGCTGGTGGCGCTTTTGATCGGTTTTCCGGTGCTCCGCTTCAAGGGGCACTACCTGTCGGTGGCGACGCTGGGGCTGATCGTCATCATCCGGTCGGTTCTTCAGAACAACCCCGACTACACCAACGGCGCCAAGGGGCTGACCGGTATCGCCGGGCTTTCGGACACGTTCACGATCTATCTGGTGATGATCGCGATGATGTTCATTCTGCACCGCATTCTGCACTCGGCCTACGGGCGCAGCATGATCGCCATCCGGGACGACATCGTGGCCGCCGAATCGCTGGGCGTCGGTCTTGCCCGGCACCGGCTTCTGGCCTTCTGCGTCAGCGCCTTCATGGCGGCGGTGGCGGGCGGGCTGTGGGCGCACCTGGTCAAGGTGATTTCGCCGTCCTTCTTCTACTACGACAAGACCTTCGTCATTGTGGAGACGTCGATCATCGGCGGCATGTATTCGCTGAGCGGCGCGGTAGTCGGCTCCCTGATCATGACCTTCGTGCCGGAGTACCTTTCGGGTCTGGAGTCGGGCATCAACCTGTTCGGCCTTCAGATTCCGCCCCTCTACGGCGCGGCGCAGCTGATTTTGTCGGCGCTCATGATCGTCATCGTCATCTTCCGGCGGCAGGGCATCGTGGGCTACAGCGATCTGCTCGTCGATTCTTGGTTTGACGCTTCCGTCTACCGCGGCGCGTTCGACCCGAAGGAATACCGGGCGCTTGGCCGGGCGGTGGCCGCGAAGTTTGCAAAAAGGGGAGCCTGAAGCACATACCGCGGCGGGGCCGCGTTATGGGATCAATCTAGGGGAGGGTTTTCAAATGAGGATGAAGAGGCTACTGTCCATGCTGCTTGCGCTGACGATGATTCTGGCGCTGTCGGGTACCGCGCTGGCTGATTCCATCAAAATCGGCGCGATCTACAACCTGACCGGCGGTCAGGCCTCGCTGGATCAGCCGTCGCTCAACGGCTTCCAGATGGCGGCCGATGAGATCAACGCGGCCGGCGGCATCAACGGAACCCCGGTGGAAGTCGTCGCCATCGACGGCAAGACCGAACAGGACGCCGTATCCAACGCCGTCACCAAGATGATCGACGTGGAGAAGGTCTCCGTCGTGGCGGGCCTGTCCGACTCCAACTACGCGCTGGCCGCGGGCATGATCGCCCAGGAAGCCGGCATCCCTTACGTCACCTCCGGTGCGACGCTGCCGACGCTGCCCGACCTCGTGGGCGACCTGGCGTTCCTCGCGCCCTTCGGCGACAACGTGCAGGCCTACGCCTGCGCTGAGTACCTTGTGAATGACCTTGGCTACACCAAGTGCTACCTGCTGACCGATATGTCCATGGAGTTCACCACCACGCTGTCCTCCTTCTTCAAGGAGCGTTTTGAGGCGCTGGGCGGCACCATCGTGCTCGAGGACATCTACATGAACAAGGACCCGGACTACTCCGCGCAGATTGACCGCTTCCTCGCGGAAGGCACCGGGGCTGAAGCCATCTTCATCGCGGGCGTGCCGGATGACGCGGGCGTCATCGTCAAGCAGTTCCGCGACAAGGGCGCGGCGCAGACCATCATCTCCGGCGACGGCTTCGACACCCCGCTTCTGATGGAAGTCGCGGGCGCGCAGGCCGAGGGCGTGCTGGTCGGCACCCACGCTTCTTTGAAGAACACCAGCGAAAAGGTCCAGAACTTCGTCAAGTCATACACCGAAAAGTACGGCAACGCGCCGGAGAACGCCTTCGCCGCCCTGGGCTATGACACCATGTACCTCCTGGCCGACGCCATCGGCCGCGCGGGCTCCACGGACGGCGCCGCCATCGCCAAAGCCATCGGCGAGACCGCCGGCCTCGTGGGCGTCACCGGCACCATCACCTACAAGGATGGAAGCCACGTCCCGATGAAGTCCGTGACCATCAACGTGGTCAAGGACGGTGGATTCGAGTTCGTCAAGGAAGTCACGCCTTCCTGATCCAAGCAAACTGATACGTTCGGAGAGGGCTTCGCCCTCTCCGAACGCGCCCGCGAGGCAATCCGCCCGTGCGTCATGGAAAAGCGCAAGCCCGTGGGTGCAGGATTCGCCTTCGGGCTTGCTTTTTTTTGCGGGAAAAGGTACCATTGTAGTGATGATTCAACATGCGTTTGGGAGGGATATCCATGCACGAGGCTTTAAAGATCACCGCCCATCAGTTCAAGGAAGGCAAGTATGACAAGGCCATTCTGGCGCTGGGCTCCTGCGAGGCTCATGGCCAGCACCTGCCGCTGGGCACCGATAC
>JAEZTD010000424.1 GCA_023443705.1 Bacillota bacterium
CTGCCGTGCCATGCCCACCCAGTACAGAAGGCCGAACACGATGAATATGCTCACCATGCCTGCGCCCATTCGCACAATGAGCATGCTTTTTGAGGTGCTGATAATGTCCTTGATCGCCACCGAAAGAAGAATGACGATCAGCACGTCCGGCAGCGAGTAGATAATGTCCACGATGCGCATCATGACCAGATCTACCTTGCCGCCAAAGTAGCCGGATACCGCACCGTAGATGATACCGATGACGACGACGATTATGGCCGACACAATGCCGACCAGGAGCGAAATCCGCGTACCGTAGATGACGCGGCTGGCGTAATCCCGGCCCAGCGAATCAGTGCCCATCAGGTGCGGAAACACGGTTTCGCCCTGCGCGATTTTCGCCATTTCCTTTTTGGAATATTCCATCGGCCCCAGGTATTTGGCCGTCACATCCTGCTTCGTGTAACTGTAAGGGTATACCGAAGGCACAATGAAGGCGATCATCGCCACGACGAAAAGGATTACCACGCAGGCCATCGAAATCTTGTTGCGGCGCAGGCGACGCATGGCGTCCCGCATGAAGGAAACCGATTCGCGTGTGACGACTTGCTGCGCTTTCTCATCCTCGCTCGCCCGATCAAACAGATTCGGATCCAGCTGAAGGCTCAGCGGGTTTTTCTTGAGGGTCTTGTCCATTTTGATACCTCTACCACCTTACCGCAAATCAATTCTGGGATCCATGACCTTGTACAGCACGTCCGTGAGGAAGTTGAGCATGATGATGAGGAACGCCAGGAATATCGTCACGCCCATCACCATCATGTAATCGGTGCGCAGCATGCTGTTGACAAACAGCCGCCCGAGGCCGGGTACCGAGAAGATGTTTTCCACCACCATGCTGCCCGTCAGGATGAAGGCCAGCATGGGTCCGGCGTAGGTCAAAACCGGGCTCAGCGCGTTTTTGAGCGCGTGCTTGAAGATCACCTTGCTGCGCCGAAGCCCTTTTGCGCGGGCGGTTCGGATGTAATCCTGCCCCAGCACGTCCAGCATGCTGCTGCGCTCAAGGCGCGTGATGTACGCCATCGGATACAGGCTCAGCGAAATGATCGGCAACACCAGCCCGCCGGGCTGGTTGCCCATGCTGGGGAGCCAGCCAAGCTGCAGCGAAACGACCAGAAGCAAAACCGTCGCCATGACGAACGATGGCATCGAAACCAGCGCCGTTGTCACAACCTGCACGATCTTGTCAGGCCATCGCCCTCTTGTGAGCGCGGCAATGGCCCCGAGAATAACACCCAGCACCATCGCAATCAGCGCGGCGCTGATGCCGATGGTGGCCGAATAGGAAAAGCCGGATTTGATCAGATCAAAAACTGTGCTGCCAACCCAGGCCGTAGAGAGGCCGAAGTCGAACACCACGATGTTCTTCAGATAATTGAGAAACTGGATGCCCAGCGGCTTGTCAAAGCCGTACTTCGCCTCCAGCGCCGCAATTGTCGCATCCGACTTGGCCTTTTCAGAACTGAAAGGGCTGGCTGGAATCGCATGCATCGTGAAAAAAGTAATCATGACGACAAGGAAAATCGTAAGAATCGCCATGCCCAGCCGCTTCAGCGTATACATCGCAAACCGTGCACTCATGGGGTACCTCCGCTCTTTGAAACAACCGATATAAATGATATTATACATCCCGAATAATGCATTGTCAAACGCTTCGGCCTCCCATGTTCAAGGTTTTTGCTGGTAAGGCCACGGAGGCATGCGTTTACAAGCCTGTGCCGATCGTGTATAATAGATTGAAGATTGTTTTCAGGAGGACGGATTATGGCACGTGGCGGATTTCCGGGAATGATGGGCGGCGGCGGCAATATGCAGCAGCTGGCGCGGCAGGCGCAGAAGCTGCAGCAGCAGATGGCCGAAATGCAGGCGGCGCTGGACGCGCGCGAATTTGAGGCGTCGGCGGGTGGCGGCATGGTTTCTGTCAAGGTCAACGGCAAGAAGGAATTGCTTGCGCTCTCCATCAAGCCCGAGGCGGTAGATCCTGAGGATGTCGAAATGCTGCAGGACCTTGTGATGGCGGCGGTCAACGAAGCGCTGCGCCAGGCGGCCGAGACCATCGAGCGCGAAATGGGCAAAATGACCGGCGGGCTGAACATGCCGGGTCTTTTCTAGATGAACGACATAGAGCCCATTGCGAAGCTGGTCAACCAGCTCGCGAGACTGCCGGGCGTCGGCCGCAAGACCGCGGCCCGGCTGGCCTATCACATCATCGCGCTGTCGGAGGAAGAGGTGCGCGAGCTCGCCGTCTCCATTTTCAACGGCAAAAAGCAGGTGCACTTCTGCCCGGTCTGCGGCGACTATACCGACACAGACCCCTGCAAACGCTGTGCGGACCCCAATCGGGACAGGTCCATCCTCTGCGTCGTCAAGGACCCGAGGGATGTGGCCGCGATGGAACGGATGCGCGACTTCAACGGGATGTACCATGTGCTGCACGGCGTCATTTCACCGATGGATGGCGTGGGTCCGGACGACATCCGCATCCGAGAGCTGATGACCCGGCTGGCCTCCGGCGAGGTCAGAGAGGTCGTGCTGGCCACAAACCCCGACATCGAGGGCGAGGCCACCGCCGCCTACATCGCGCGGCTCGTCAAACCCTTGATGGTGAAGGTAACCCGAATCGCCCACGGCGTGCCGGTGGGGGGCGAACTGGAGTACACCGACGAAGTAACCCTGTCCAAGGCGTTTGAAAACCGCCGGGAGATCTGAAGCCCGCCGGTTGATCGATTTAAGAAACACGCCCTCGAAAGCATGCTTTCGAGGGCGTGTTTCTTAAATATGCGCCGCTGCCGGACAACCGCCGCGGGCCGGGGATACCGATCCCTCCCCCGCTGGTCAGTTCGAAAGCCTCCTCCGGCATCTGAGCCAGTGCCCTTTTCGGCAGATGGATCAGGTGCCGAAGGAAACGGCCTTTTCGTTTACGCCGCCTTAGCTCTCGGGAATGAAGTCCGGAAGTTTTTCGGTCGCGACATAGTAACCGGAGATGTAACCCATGCCGCAGGCATCCGCATCGGCATTGGAGCCAAGCCGGTTGGTTCCGTGCACGCCGCCGGTCACCTCGCCCGCCGCAAACAGGCCGGGGATGACCTGGCCGTAGATGTCCTTCACCTGGGTGTTCTTGTTGATGACAAGGCCGCCCATGGTGTGGTGAACGGACGGATACTGCGCCACGGCGTAGTATGGGCCTTCCTCCATCTTGACCATCGTGGAGGCCATGACCTTGCCGAATTCCTCGTCAACGCCGCTGTCGATGAAGCCGTTGTGCCGTTCGATGGTCGCCTTCAGCGCGGCGGGATCGATGGTCGGATACTGATCCTTGATGGCGTAGGCGTTGATGGCCTCGGCCAGCGCTTCCAGCGTGTCGCCCTTCAGAATGCGGCCGCTCTCAACGCCCTGCGCGATTTCCTCGGGCTTGACGAAGCCGGCCACCTTCTCGGTGAAGATGCAGTAGGTGGAGATAAAGCCGGACTTGACCGCCGCATTGGCGCACACATCGCGGCGCTCGCCCTCGTTGACATAGCGGTTGCCGGTGTAGTCGACATACACCACGCCGTAGCTGGGGCCGGTGAAGGGCCACACTGCATACTTGTCGAGCACACCGTTGCTGGGGTCGGCGAAGGGGTAGCGCTGGATGTTGGACATCTGGGTGGTGTTGGCGCCGATCGCCTGGGCGAGGTAGATGCCTTCGCCGGTGGAGACGGCCACATTGTTGGTGGTGGGGATTTCCGCCGTCAGGTACGGCGCCTGGGTTTCGCGCATTTCAACGTTTGCGCTGAAGCCGCCCGTGGCCAGGATGACGCCCTTCTTGGCCTCGATGGTCTTGTAACCGTCCGCCGTGGCGACGCGGATGCCGACGACACGGTTGGCATCATCGCGGGTGCGGTAGATTTCCACCATCTTGGTATCAAGCTCAACAACCGCGTCGGTGCCCGCGAGGATTTTCTTCTGAACTTCCGTGATGTCGGAACCGACCTGATTCTTGGTCACGTAGGTGCGGTAGCCGTAGTGTCCGCCGGGGCGTGCCAGCGTGTCGCGGACTTCCAGACCGTTGTCCAGCAGCAGGTCGAAATAGAATGGAGAGGCATAGACGAAGTTTTCAACCAGCTCGATGTTGGACATGTTGTCGCCGCCTGCCATCGTATCCGCGATGTGCTTCTCGGCGGTGTCCGGCTCGAGATCGTATTTCTTTTGAAGATCGGCCGCGATCTTCGAGGTGTATGCTGCGTACTGGCCGCCGTTGATGGCAGAGTTGCCGCCGGTGGTGGACAGCTTTTCAACCAGAAGTGTGCTTGCGCCGCTGGTCACCGCGCTGTAAGCGGCCGCCATGCCGGCGTAGCCGCCGCCCACGACCACGATATCGTAGCTTTCGTCCCACTCGGCGGGAACTTCAAAGGAACCCATCTCTGGGAAGTAGGAAATGGCCTCCGCCTGGGGCTCCGATTTGGCGGAAAACGCTGCGATGTCCGCGCCCGCTTCTTCCAACGCAGACTTCACGGCCGCCTTGATGCCATTGGAGGACATCGTCGCGCCGCTGACGCCGTCCACTTCGACGGACTGGGCGTCCACGATCGCCTGAGGCAGTTTCTCAAGGGCCGGATAGCCCGGCGGGGTTTCGTTGTGGGATTTGACGACAACGCTGACGATAGCGTCCTCAGAAAGGGTAACTTCCACCACGAGACCGTCTGCCATGCCCTTGACAGTTTCGGTATACACGCCGGACTTCATGCCTTCGGCAGCGGCCACTGCGCAGGTGAGGCCGAACAGAATCGAGATTGTAAGCGCAATGGACAGAATCTTCCTGAACATAACTATCTCCTTCCCTTTATGCAAGACCGACCGCATCCTCTTTACGCGGACCAAGCACCCCCGGACGCCACCCCTCCTATCCCCTGGTTGGCAGGCATTGAAGGCACCAGCCAAGCCTCTCCGCCTTGCCGGGCGAAAACGTTCGGACGACACCTTCTCTTTACAGGATTTATAAAAAACCATAATCAGTATAGCAGTATCGATATCTCATGTCAATAGATTCGGTGGTATATTATTGATATAATGGAATCGATTCAATCCTTGCGTCACAGGGGCCGATCTCCAGGCCGGGAAGCATTCTCAAAGAAAAGCGCGGTCCGCCGGCCGGCAAACGCCGGTTCGGTGGACCGCGAAAAAGGCTGCACTGAATGCCGTCAGCCTAGTGGCTTTTATTCTGCGTCAGAGGCGGTGATTTGGGTGGATGTCCATGACATTTCCTGACGAAACAGGAACCGGGGCGTCAGGATACATCGGTTTCCTTGGCGCCGTACCGAGATGGAGCAGGCGGTTCCGCCATGCGGTCATCAATGCCCACAGCCATAATGTGCGGGATCTGTACCCATTTTGGCGGACGGGTGACCAGGGCCAGCATGTTGGCGGGCATCCAGGTCAAAAGGTAAAACCCCATCATGAACAGGCAGTGAAGGCGTGCGTGGCTCCACTTCTTTTCGGCCGTACACACGAGAATCACCGCGAAAAAACCACCCACAAAGGTGCTCGCAAGGGCCATTGCCAGCGTCCACACCGCCCACATGACCGCTTCGCGGGTACCTACGGTCAGCAATTGCCTGATAAATTCCGCAACGCATAGGCCAAAGGACGCGATGCCCAGACCCTGCAGCGGCGTTCCGGCAAAGACGACGAGGACATCCAACGCGTCCAGGCTGCGCCGCTTTCTTACCGCTTCGAAAAGCGCTTTTCGATAGCGAATGAAGCACTGCAGCGTGCCCGCACCCCAGCGCCTGCGCTGTACGAAGGAATCCCGCAATGTGATGGGCTGCTCGTCGTATGTGATGGCATCCTCCATCCATCCGATCTTGACGCCGTTTTGCGCACAGATGCCGGTGAACTCCTGATCTTCGGTCAGCGTAAAAGTATCAAAGCCGATCTTCCGGATCGTGTCCGCGCTGAACATGATGCCGGTGCCGTTGAGAGATGCCGACATGTTCAGTGCAAAGCGCGCGTGGTTGAAGAAGCGGTTCATGAACCAGAAGAAGATTGACGTGCAACCGGCCACCCAGTTATCGTCCGGGTTTTTGCTGTCGCGGTAGCCCTGCCCCACCCCATAGCCTGCGGCCAACGCATTGTTGGTGGCCTGAAAAAAGCCGCCGTCCACCACGTTGTCGGCGTCGAAGATGCAGAAGGCGTCGTATTGCGTTTCGCCATTTAAGAGCTTTTCAAACGTCCAGCGGAGTACCTCGCCCTTCGAGCGAACCTCGACATCAATGTCGAGTACTTGCGCGCCCGCATCCAGCGCGGCCTTGCGGGTGTTGTCCGTACAATTGTTGGGCACCACGTACACGTCAAAGAGCGTGCGCGGATAGCGCTGGCGAAGCAAGCTGTCGATAAGCTTGGGAATCACCGCCTGCTCGTTTCTGGCCGGTATGATCGCGGCAATTCGGCTGACGGGGGGCGCCGACGGTATCGTTCGCCGCTTCATCGTGTTGCCCGCAATGGCGACAGCCAAAAAATAGCAGCCGTACACCGTGAAAGCCAAACCCAGTACCATAGCCAATCTAAGAATCAAGTGCGCGCACCTCAAATCATTGCAGGTTTTCCGCGAGGCTCTGGCGCTTCTGACGTTCCATCAGGTTGACCAGCCTGGGCCTGTTGTATCTCTGGATCATCACAAAGGGCAGATTCCCGACAGCATAGAGCGCCGCGCCGATCCGTCCGGCAAGGCCTTCCATGAGCACCAGGAAGACGGGGCTGAGGAGCACCAGCATCCAATGGACAAATTCCGCGACGCAGGTCTCTAAAATCAGTTCTTCCAGATAGTCGAAGTTGCGGAAGACGGAGATCTTTTTCCGAAACATACTCTTGACGTGCTGGCTCATATCGGGGAGCTTGTCTTTCCAGAACTGAATCTTGAACCGCGTGTAGAACATGCCGTTCTGCTCCCACCGGTAAGAAGCATAGGGCGATTCCAGGAAGTTGAAGTTTTTTCTCGGGAGCAATTGGCCCACATAATGCGAAGCCGCGCCGATGAACGCAACGATCAGCGCGAACTTGAAAAACTGCCCGATGAATGAGGGCAATGTCATCATAAAGCGGCTAAACATCCACGCGATCCCTTCTCTGATCCGCTTGCTTCTTCATCATTCTAGCACACATGTGATGGCTTTGCAAATTAAAACATGTGAATCAAATGGTTTTGGAGAAAACGGATCCATAAATCCAGCGCTGTTTACAAAGCTCGTCCGCGTCGAGACTTCCCGGGATACAGTCGTTGCCGCGCGCGGCGAAGCGCTTCAAGATCGGCTGCGAGGATTCTTCCGGAAAGCCAGAATTTCAGACCGTGGTCCTTTTAGGGCTTCAAACGCCCTGCTCCAGCGCGTAGGCGCTGTACAGGGTGCTGTACAAACCGCCCTTGGCCATAAGCGCTTCGTGCGTACCCCGCTCTTCAATACCGCGGTCGGTAAGCACCAGAATCAGCTTTGCACCGCGGATGGTGGTGAGCCGGTGGGCAATGGTGAAGGTGGTGCGTCCACGCATCAGCGTTTCAAGCGAGTGCTGAACCACCTGTTCGGATTCATTGTCAAGCGCCGAGGTGGCCTCGTCGAGAATGAGAACCGGCGGATTTTTCAAAAAGACGCGGGCGATCGACACGCGCTGCTTCTGACCGCCTGACAGCCGAACGCCGCGCTCGCCCAGGAAGGTGTCATAGCCTTCCGGCATCTGGCGTATGAACTCGTCAGCGCCCGCCATTTTTGCGGCCTCGATGATCTCCTCCATCGGCGCGCCGGGCTTTCCATATTCGATGTTGTCGCGCACGGAGCCGGAAAAAAGGTATACGTCCTGCTGCACAATGCCAATCTGCTCACGCAGCGAATCCAGCGTAAAGTCACGGATGTCAATGCCGTCAATCAGAATGCGTCCGCCGGTCGGTTCATAGAATCGCGGAATCAGGTTGCACAGCGTGGTCTTTCCGCCGCCGGAGGGCCCCACCAGCGCGATGGACTCCCCCGGCTCCACCGCGAGGCTTATATCGCTGAGCACTTCTTCCCCGCCCTTTTCATAGGCAAAGCTGACATGCTCAAAACAGACCTCGCCCCGCTTGATCACATGAGGGCTTGCGCCGGGACCGTCCGTGACGCTGACAGGCTCGTCCATCACCTCGACAAAGCGCTCTATGCCCGTCATGCCGCGCTGGAACTGTTCGGTAAACTCCACGATGCGGCTGATGGAGGTAAGCAGCGCCGTTACATAGAGAAGATATGCCACGAGGTCTGCCGGCATAATCGCACCCCGTATCATAAACAGCGCGCCGACCACCACCACCAGGATGTACATCATGCCGTCAAAGAATCGGGTGCTGGAGTGGAACGCGGCCATCCACAGGTACATCTCCCGCTTAATGGAGAGAAAGTGCCTGTTGCCGGTCTCGAACTTGGTGCGCTCCAAGTCCTCATTGGCGAAGGCCTTGACCACGCGGATGCCCAGCAGGCTGTCCTCCACCTGCGCGTTGAGTTCGCCCAACTCGTGCCGCGCGCTTCTGAACGCGCGGCGCATATTCTTGTTGAAAAAACCCAGCGAAAGGAGCATCAGCGGCAGCGCGATGAAGATGATCAGCGTCAGCGCAACGTTCATCGTGCAGAGGATGACAAAAACGCCCGCCAGCTTCAGCGCCGCGATGAAAAACTCCTCCGGGCAGTGGTGCGCGAACTCGGTCACATCGTTGAGGTCGGTGGTGATGCGGCTCATGAGCTGACCGGTTTTCGCGGTGTCATAGAAAGAATTGGACAGCTTCTGCAGATGGGAGAACAAATCACGACGCAGGTCGGTTTCTATCCGCGAGCCCATGATGTGGCCAAAGGAAGCCATGTAGTAATAGGCGGCGGTATCCATCAGCCTGAGCACCAAATACACCCCGCCCAGACGGAAGATGGTCTGCGCGGTAAGGCTTGCGATGTCCCGCATCGCGCTGTCGGTAATAAATCGGACGATGAGCGGAAGCGTCAGTTCGCATACCGTCGTGAGCGAAGCACAGATCAGATCCATCGTGAGAACGCCGCGATATGGCTTGTAATAAGGCAGAAATCTACGAATCAGGTAGAGGGTGCGCTTGCTACCTTGAGGACGCGGGCAGTTTCGGTTCATGGGTCCTCCCTATACAGGTGACATTGTTTTGATGATACCGCAGCGGCCGCCGTGTGTCTAGCACGAATTGTTAACGAGGGCGGGCGTCTCGGTCAATTTTTGTGCCCTATCGTTCACAAACATCGCGAGCCTCCGCCACAAAAACGCCGCACATTCCCAGTAAAATATAGCCATCAACTTGTTTGGAGGGATTTTCCATGATGAAAAAGCGCGGGGTAGGCGCCAAATGGGTCAAATGGGTCGTTCTCGTGGTCGTGCTGGCTGTGCTCGTGGCGCTTGCATGGCCGACCGTTTCCTCGATGATCGGCGGCGGCTCTTCCCGCAGCAGCCGCAGCGCGAGCACTTCCGGCAGCGCGGGTTCGACCCGCACGAGCGGTAATACGGACAGCACAAGCAGCGTATCGGCCGGCAACTACGCGAGCGTAAAAAAGGGACAGCTCGAAGTAACTGTCTACGGCTCCGGCAGCCTGAGCCCCGCCTCGACGAAGAGCGTCTACAACGAGGCAGCCGGCAAGGTGGAACTGATCAACGTTGAGGTCGGCGACACCGTCAAGGCCGGCGACACGCTGCTCAAGCTGTCCTCCACCGACCTTGAAACCGAAATCTCCTCGCTGCAGTCCTCGCTCTTCTCCGCGCAGGTGGCGCTCAGCGAAGTCCGCGACAGCGGCACCAACTACTACGTATACGCGCCGTCCGCTGGCGTCGTCAAACTGATTGAGAATGTGGAGGAAGACGACGACATCTCGGTCATCATGAAGACCACCGGTTATCTTTGCATCATCTCCCGCGATGATAAAATGAAAATCGAGTTTGAACCCACGACCGGCGCCAGCTTCTCCGTGGGCGATCCGGTCAGCGTGTGGATCAAAAACGCTGAAGTTTCCGGCGTCGTGGACCAAGTGGATGGGTTGGGCGGAAAGATCGCAGTCACCGTGCCCGATGAGGATTACGACATCGGCGAGACCGCGCTGGTCACCACGCTGCAGGGAGAGAAGCTTGGCGAAGGCGTGCTGGAGATCAACATGCCCGTCCCGGTCACCTCGATCGGCGGCACCATCGACACCATCTATTATGATGACAACGATTCGGTAGCCTCCGGCGCGAAGCTGTTCTACGTCACCGGCCGCATCCCGTCTGCGGAGCTTCAGCAGGCGCTCTACACCTACGACGAAGCCCGGACCGCCCTTGACAACGCGCTGACCGACCAGGAAAACCTGACCATCAAGGCGCCCATTGACGGCGTGGTCACTGCGGTCAACGCCTCGGTCGGTCAGCTTCTGGACGAAGGTTCCACGGCGGCGGTCACGCTGCAGTCCGCCAGCGAGTTCAATGTGGTGGCCTCGGTCGACGAACTCGACATTGTAAACGTTAGTGTCGGCCAGAACGTCGACGTTGAAATTGATGCATACCCGAACCAGACCTTCACCGGCACGGTCAAGAAAATCTCCGGCGTCGGCACGGTATCCGGCGGCGTCGCCACCTATTCCGTCACCGTCGCGCTGGACGAGGCACCCGGCCTCATGGACGGCATGACCGCATCCATCAACATTGTCACCACGGACATTCAGGATGCGCTCCTCGTACCCGTTGAGGCGGTTTCGACCTCCAACAATCAGAATTACGTAACGCTGGCCAGCGGCCAGACCGCGAACGTCACCATCGGCGCTTCCAATGACGAATATGTCCAGATCCTGTCCGGACTTGAAGAGGGCGACAGCGTGCTCATCAAGCGCGACGCATCTTCGAGTTCATCCACCTCGCAAGCCCAGGGCTTCGGCGGTGGTGGCGACTTCGGCGGCATGGGCGGAGCCCCTAGCGGCGGCATGGGCGGAGCCCCCAGCGGCGGCATGGGCGGCGGCCCCGGCGGCTTCTAAGCAAACGGCAAAACGGGCTGACATAAACCTGCGCGCGGGGCGGAATCCCGCCCCCGCGCAAGACCTCGCAGCCCCAACGCCTGACAGGAGGGATTTCATTGATCGAGCTAAAACAGATCGTCAAGCGCTACAACATGGGCGGCGAAGTCATCAACGCGCTTGACCGGGTGGATCTTACGATCGCTGACCGGGAATTCGTGGCGATCATCGGCCCGTCCGGCAGCGGCAAATCCACGCTGATGAACATCGTCGGCTGCCTTGACTACCCTGACGAGGGGGAATACCTGCTCGACGGCGAGGACGTATCCGAGTTCTCCCCGCGCGAGCTGTCCATCATAAGAAATAAAAAAATTGGCTTCATATTTCAGCAGTTCAATCTCTTGGGCAAGCTCACCGCCTACGAAAACGTGGAGCTTCCGCTGATCTACCAGGGACTTCCCGCTGCGGAACGAAAGGAGCGGGCCACAGAGGCGCTGGAGCGCGTAGGCCTCGCCGATCGCATGAAACACCGCCCCAACCAGCTCTCCGGCGGTCAGCAGCAGCGCGTCGCCATCGCAAGGGCGCTGTCCACCCGGCCGTCGCTTATTTTGGCCGATGAACCCACCGGAAATTTGGACTCAAAATCCGGCCAGGACATCATGCGGATGCTCCACGAACTGCACGGGCAGGGCAATGCCATCATGCTCATTACCCACGACAACGCGATCTCGCTGGAAGCCGAGCGCCGCATGACGATCCGAGATGGCAGAATTTCCAAGGTCAACGGCAGCCATGATGTCACCAAAACACTGGGCGAAACCTCCGGCATGCATGCCGAGACTTCCGAACGGGAGGAGAGCGCATCATGAAAGTGCTTCAGTGCCTGAAGATGGCCATGAGCGCCATCCTCGCGAACAAAATGCGCTCATTTTTGACGATGCTGGGCATTATCATCGGCGTACTGTCGGTCACGGTACTGGTGGCAATCGGCCAAGGCACCACCAGCAACATCACCAACCGTATCACGAGCCTCGGCACCAACCTGATCACCGTTCGTAACAACGCACGGCGCGTCGTAGAGCTGGATCTCGACGACATTGAGTCGCTCCGCGGCGTCGGCGGCGTCAATCAGGTTGCCCCGGTGATCTCCTCAAGCCTTACGTTGAAAGCCGGCATCAACACCTACGAAGCAACCGTCAACGGCACGACCGAGGGTTACGACGTGATCCGCAATTATGAACTTTCTACCGGGCGCTTTATCACCGCCAGCGACGTGGAAAACCGAAGCTCTGTCTGCGTGATCGGCGTCGAGGTGGCGGACGAGTTGTTTGCCCAGCGGGATGTGATGGGTGAAACAATCCGCATTGATGGGCGCGCTTACACCATCGTGGGCCTCTTTACAGAGATGGGCAGCAGCGAAGGCTCTTCGCTGGACGCGATGGTGTTCATCCCCTTCTCCATCGCGCAGCGCACCTTCCGGAATACGACGATCTCCACATTCTACGCCAGCGCGGACAGCGATGCCGACGAGGACATTGACCGTGCGGTGGATACCCTCGAGGGCTTCATGTTCGAGAAGACCCAGAACGAGGACTACTACACCGTCACCAGCCAGTCTCAACTGCTGGAAACGATGAGCGAAATCACCGGCATGCTGTCGCTTTTATTGGCAGGTATCGCAGGCATATCACTCCTGGTGGGTGGCATTGGCATCATGAACATCATGCTGGTTTCCGTCTCTGAGCGCACGCGGGAAATCGGTATCCGAAAAGCCATCGGCGCGCAGAAGCTGGACATCATGTTGCAGTTTC
>JAEZTD010000268.1 GCA_023443705.1 Bacillota bacterium
GCCACCACCGTGCGGCCCAGAAGGTTCTCCACCACGCCGCGGTAGGCTGGGTCGAATTTGACCAGTTCGCTGGCGACGCCGAGGCACCCGGGCATCGACAGCACCTTGCGCTCATTTATGTCCAGTGTACGCCCGCGCACGGCGGAGAGGGGAAGGAAGGTCGCCCGCCCCAGCCGGTTCACGCGCAGGTAGTCGATCATGCGCTTGGCGTCTTCCTCGCGGTCGACGACGATGTTCTGAAGCGCGCTGCCCAGCGCCATGTCCATCGCGCGCTCAAGTTCCTCCGGCACGCGGATCAGCGTGGCCACCACGCCCCGGACGCCGGAGTCCGGCAACCGGCGCGCCTGCAAAAGTACGTTCTTGACCGAGTGCTGGTAGCCCTCGAAATCCCGCTGCATCTCCTCCAGCACCGTCAGGCGGGAGGCGGTCTCCCGGCGCTCGGTCTGAAGATTCGACAGGCGGGTCGTAGCCTCTTCATATCGTTCGCCGGACTCGCGCACACGCTGTGCGCTCTCGGAGGTCTCGGCGTCGAGCTGAGCCTTGAGCGCGCGCTCGTCCGCGAGGCGCGCCGCGGCGTGGCTTTCCACATTTCGCAGGTGCTCTTCGGTTTCGAGGTCGTCCCCGCGTCCGCCGTTCAGCTTTTCGATCTGCTGGGAGAGGGCGGTGCGCATGGCGGAGAGCCGGGCGGCCTCGCTCCGCACGTCGCTCAGCCGGTTCATGGCCTCGATCAGTTCGGCCTTGAGCGCTTCGATCCGTGCCTCGGCTTCGGCGTCGGCGCGCTCGCGGGCGGCGAGGGCCGATTCGCCCGCCTGTTTTTCGGAGGTCTGGCCGGAGAGCGCCTCTTCCTCCTGGGCGATGCGCTCTGAAAGCGCGTCAAGGCGTGAAGTCACGCCCTCGTCGCCCTCCTGGGCGGCGGCGGCCTGCGCCTGAAGGCGGGTCAGGTCCCGCTCGCCGGAGGCGATGCGCTCCCGCAGCACGCCCGCCGCGCCCTCCCGCGCCTCGACGTCCTGAATCAGCACCTGCACGCGCTCCCGCACCTCGGCGGACTGGTCTTCAAGCGCCGCCAATTCCTCCTGCGCCCTTTCGCGGGACTCGGTCAGCGCGATCTGACGCGCCGTTGCTTCCGTGAGGGACTGGGTGAGGGAATCGAAGGCGGCGGTCAGTTCCTCCGTGCGCTCCGAGAGCCGGTCCGATCGGACGAGGAACGCGTTGAGGTCGAGTTTTTTCAGCTCCTCGCGCAAAAGGAGGTATTCGCGGGCGGCTTCGCTCTGGGCGGCCAGCGGTTCAAGCCGGGCGGAGAGCTCCCGCAGGATGTCCTCCACGCGGTCGAGATTTTGGCGGGTGTTGGCGATGCGCTTCTCGGCCTCGGACTTGCGCGCCTTGTATTTGACGATGCCGGCCGCTTCCTCGAAGGCGCGGCGGCGCTCGTCGGACTTTCCGGACAGGATCTCGTCGATGCGGCCCTGGCCGATCAGCGAATAGCCTTCTCGGCCGATGCCGGTGTCGCGGAACAGGTCGATCACGTCGCGCAGGCGGCAGGGCGCGCCGTTGATCAGGTACTCGCTGTCGCCGTCGCGGTAGACGCGGCGGGTGATCGCGACCTCCGAAAAGTCGATGGGCAGCGCCTTGTCTTCGTTCTCGATGGTCAGCGCGACTTCGGAACAAGAAAGGCGGCGCCGCTTTTCCGTGCCGCCGAAGATGACGTCCTCCATCTTGCCGCCGCGCAGGGTTTTGGCGCTCTGTTCGCCCAGCACCCACCGTACGGCGTCGGAGATATTGCTTTTTCCGCAGCCGTTCGGCCCGACGATGCCGGTGATGCCCCCGTCAAAGGTCATCTCCGTCCTGTCTGCGAACGACTTGAAGCCCTGTATTTCCAGTTTTTTAAGCCGCAAGGGCTACACTCCTTCGCGGGGCCCACGCCCCGCGCCGCCGGTCTTTCCGGCCCTGTCTTTTAACATATTTTTGAGGGCGGCCCGGGCTGCGTACTGCTGCGCCTGCCGCTTGCTCCGGCCGGAGCCGGTGCCCAAAACCCGGTCTCCCGCCATGACGCGCATGTGAAACACCGGCAGATGTGGCGGGCCGTCCACCCCGGTCAATTCGTAAACCGGCGCATCGCCGCCGCCGGACTGCAGCACCTCTTGCAGGCGGGTCTTGGCGTCCAGCGCGTCCGGGTCGTCGTCGTCGAGCCGGTCGCCCAGCGTTCGGAGCACGAGGGCAAAAGCGGACTCCATGCCGCCGTCCAGGTACACCGCCGCGATGACCGCTTCCATCACGTCCGCGAGGATCGAAGGCTTGTCACGGCCGCCGCCGCGCTCCTCTCCAATGGAGAGCCGCATGAGCGGGCCGATCTCATAGCCGCGGGCCACCTCGCACAGCGTCTCCTCGCGAACGAGCGACGAGCGCAGCCGGGAAAGCTGCCCCTCGGACAAAATCGGGCGCTCCAAATACAGGTAGCGGCTGACCGCCAGCTCCAGCACCGCGTCGCCCAGAAACTCCAGGCGCTGGTAGTGCTCGGTGTGGTAATCGCCGCCGTATGACGGATGGGTCAGCGCCGTTAAAAGCAGCGACGCGTCGCGAAAGTGGTAACCCAGGCGCTCCTGAAGCGCCTCCAGCGGGGATGGATCAGGCGCGTTTTTCGAGGTAGTCAATGATGTCCCCCACCGTCTTGATGCTGCCCAGCACGTCGTCCTCAACCACGATGTCAAACGCCTGTTCAAGATCCATCACAAGGATCATCACATTGGCGGAATCCGCGCCCAAGTCTTCCAGAAGCCGTGATTCCCGGGTGATGTCTTCGCGCTTTACCGGGAGTTGGCTGGCGATCAGGTCCAAAACTTTGTCGTACATTGTATATTCCCCTCCCCCAAGGTTTGTATCTTCTTTTATTCGGCCTTTGACAGCTCGGAGACGCCGCGCGCGATCAGCCCGGCCACGTCGCCCTCCAGCATGCGCCGGGCCTGGCGCACGGCGTTCATGACGGCGGTGGCGTTGGAGCTGCCGTGTGCTTTTACCACCGCGCCCGCGACGCCCAGAAGCGGCGCGCCGCCATACTGCTCGTAGTCCAGCCGCTTTTTGAAGGCCCGCAGCGCCGGCTTGACCAGGAGCGCCCCCAGCTTCGTCCGGGTGGACGAGAGCATCTCGGCCTTCAGCATGCCGGTCAGTGCGCCGGCCATGCCCTCAGTGTATTTGAGCAGCAGATTTCCGTCGAACCCGTCGGCCACGACCACGTCCGCCGCGCCGGTGGGAATTTCCCGGCCTTCGATGTTGCCGGCAAAGCGGAAGGCGGTCTGCGCCGCCATCAGCTGATGGGCCTCTTTGTACAGGCGGTTGCCCTTCTCCGGTTCCTCGCCGATGTTGGCGAGCATAACGGAGGGCGCGTTTACCCCGAGCACCTTCTCCATGTAGACGCTGCCCATCAAGCCGAACTGCCTGAGGTGCTCGGGCTGGCAGTCTACGTTGGCGCCTGCGTCAATCAGCAGGAAGGGCTTCTTCATGCCGGGCAGCACCGGGGCCAGCGCCGGCCGGTCGATGCCCTGAATGCGCCCGATGCGCAGGATGCCGCAAGCCAAGACCGCGCCTGTGGAGCCTGCGGAAACCATCGCCTGCGCCCGGCCCTCCTTGACGGCCAGCGCACACTTGACCATCGAGGAATCGTGCTTACGGCGCACCGCGAGAAGCGGCGCTTCGTGAGGGTCGATGATTTCGGACGCGGGGATGAATTCAATGCGTTGCGCGCCGGAGATGGCTTTTTCCACCGTTTCCGGTGTTCCGGACAGCAGAATGCGGACGTCCTTCATCTCTTGAACCGCCATCAGGCAGCCCTTTATAATCTCTCCGGGCGCGTTGTCGCCGCCCATCGCGTCTACCGCAACGACATATTCAGCCACACGACACCCTCCTTTGATTGCGCGCATAATCCATGACAGTATATCAGATAGCGCCCGTCTTGGCAAGCAAAGCCGGGGCGTGGTATAATCAATTTACAATGAAAAGAGCCCCGGGCTGGATGCGATTACCTGCGCGGTTTCGGGGGGACTTAGTGGCGGGAGGATGCGGCATGGAGCGTGTGATCGCGCTGGACGTGGGCGGAACGCTGGTCAAATATGGCGTGGTGTCCGGGGACGGCGCGCTGGAGGAAGCAGGCAGCTTCGAAACCCGCGCCGCCGAGGGCGGCGAACGGCTGATGGAGCGGATTCTGGAGCGGATTCACGCGCTGTCCGGGGCGTATCCCGCGGCGGGGGCGGTGGCGGTTTCGTCGCCGGGGCTGATCTCCGCAGACCACGGGTCCATCCTGTTCGCGGGAGAAAACCTGCCCGGCTGGACGGGCATGGAGGTCGCCCGCCGGGTGCGGCAGGGGACGGGTTTTCCCTGCTATGTTGAAAACGACGTCAATGCCGCGGCGCTGGGCGAAAGGTGGATGGGCGCGGCGGTGGGGTGCCGCATGCTGGTCATGCTGGCGCTGGGCACCGGCGTGGGCGGCGCGGCCATTGCGCGGGGGCAGCTGATTACCGGCGCGGGCGGCGGCGCGGGCGAGTTCGGCCATATCGTCCTGTACCCCGGCGGGCTTCGGTGCACCTGCGGACAAGATGGATGCCTCGAGCAGTACGCCTCCACCGGCGCACTGAAGCGAAGGACCGGCGTCCTGCCGGAAGGGCACCTGGGGCGCTTTGACGTGCGGGCACTGTTTGACTGCTGCCGCAGGGGCGACGAAGAGGCACTCGAAATCCTGAACGCGTGGGTGTACGACCTCGCCGTCGGCGCGGCGTCGCTGACCCATGCCTTCAACCCGGACATGATCTTAATTGGCGGCGGCGTTTCGGCGCAAGGGGCGTTCCTGCTGAACCGCGTGCGCGCGCAGCTGGAAAAGCTGGTCATCCCGTCGTTTTACAAAGACCTTCGCGTCGAGGCCGCGCTGCTCGGCAACGATGCGGCGCTCCTCGGCGCGGCCAGCGCGGTGTTTGAGAAGACGGAGGGCATGGTGTTTTAGGCGGTTGTGTCGGGCGCATGCCACGGCGGACCACGGATTTCTTCTGGGTTCGGGGCCGCGGCCCCGATGAAATAAAGGCAACCGGAGGGCGCCATGTGCGGCCGAAGGTTGCCTGTACATTGATGCGTGCAGACCCGGCCGCAAGCCAAAGGGCTTGCAGGGTCTGCGCAAAAAAGACCCGCGCCGGAATTTCCGGCGCGGGTCTCGGCTGAAAGATGCGAAGCAGATGTCTGCCGATCGCGTTAGCCCACCGTGATGCCTTCCGCGAACCAGGTGATGCCCAGAATGTCGCCGTTGGCGAGCGTCTGGCCTTCAGCCACCTTCTCGGCGCCGGTGTTGTCCATGATCGGGCCGGCGAAGACGTTCAGCGAGCCGTCCAGGATCTTGGCGCGGGCGGCTTCGATGGCCTCGGCGGTGCCTTCGGCGCAGTTGGCGGTCAGCGGGGCGAGGTCGCACACGCCTTCAGACAGGCCCATCAGCGAATTCTCAGGCGTCCAGGTGCCGTCGATGACCTTCTGCACGGCGTCGGTCAGGTACACTCCCCAGTGCCAGACGGGCGCGGTCAGGTAGGCCTTGGGGGCGACGTCGGACACGTCCGCGTTGTAACCCACCGCGAACAGGCCCTTCTCCTCGGCGGCGACCACGGGGCCCGTGGTGTCGCAGTGCTGGGACAGGATGCCGCAGCCCGCCGCGATCAGCGCGTCGGCAGCCTGGCGTTCCTTGGTCGGGTCATACCAGGAGCCGGTTTCCTTGACGGTCATGGTGACGTCCGGATTGACGCTCTTGGCGCCCAGATAGTAGGCGTTCAGCGAGTACACAACCTCGGGGATCGAGGTGAACGCGGCCACGTAGCCCAGGTGGTTGTTGCCGATTTCCTTGGCCTTCAGGCCCGCGGCGATGCCCGACAGGTAGCGGGCTTCCCAGATGCGACCGAAGTAGTTGTTGAAGTTGGTGTCGTTGGACTTGTAGCCCGAGCAGTGGGAGAAGATGACGTTCGGGTATTCCTCGGCCAGTTCCTCCATGTAATCCATGAAGCCGAAGCTGGTGCCGAAGATGACCTGGCAGCCCTGGTCGATCAGTTCGCGGGCCGCGGTTTCGAAGCTGGAGTCCTCGGCAATGTTCTTCTGGATGAGGATCTGGTCGTCGGAGAGGCCCAGCGCCTGCTGCATTGCCAGCGTGCCCTGATGGTGCGCGTAGGTGTAGCCCAAGTCGATGACGTCGCCGATGTAGATGACGCCGACCTTCAGCTGATCCTTCGGAACCGGATCGAAAGCGAACGCGGTGCTGGTCATACCGAGCAGCATGATCAGAGACAGGGCCAGGATCAGAACCTTCTTCATGGGTTATCCTCCCTTTCAAATGGGTGGTCGGCCAAAAAAGCGCTCCCGCTCGTCCGGCCGATCCATAGATGTGATTGTACACGTTTCGTGTACAAAACGCAACGCCTTCGGCGCATCTTTACGGCGATTTAGCGATCCAACCTCTCGAAGACGAACAATTTTGGTTGATTCGCCTGCAAAGTTCGACGGTGGAGGCGTCGATACATTGCAAAACCTGCCTTGTTTCCATAAAAATGCATTAACGGCACGCAACCCTGCATTCTCTGGTCCGGAAGCCTCGCGCCCCCGCACCCGCCGCGCATAAAAGCCGCAAACGCGAAGTTGATTGAATGCGCCGCTAAAACACTTTCCAAATGCTCTTCTGATCCTTCCGCACCACATAGCCCAGATGGCGATAGAAGGCGTGAGCGCCCTCCCGGTCCGCGCCGGAGGCGAGCCTGACGCCCGCTGCCCCGGTGGCCTTTGCCCAATCTTCGCAGGCGTTCAGCAGCGCGCGGCCAACGCCCCGCCCTTGGGCGGCGGGGGTTACCGCCAGCATCATTACGTACTTGAGCGGCTCGAAGTAGAGCGTGGCGTAATCGCAGGCGTGGATAAAGCCGGTCACGCGGCCCGCTTCGTCCACGGCCACCTTTAGAAAGTGGCCGGAGGTTTTGAGCGCCGCAGTCAGCCGACGCCGGGTGTCGTCCGCCGTGGAGGCGTAGCCCAGCGCGACGAGACTGATTTCGGCGATGGCCCCGGCATCCTCCGGGCGGGCGTCGCGGATGGTCATTTGAGCGCCTCGGGGTTCAGGCACTTGAGATCCTCGGTCACGAACAGGCCGTCCTTGCGGACGAGCTCACCGTCAAACCAGATTTCGCCGCCGCCGTAGGCTGGGGTTTGGATGCACACCAGATCCCAATGAACGGCGGACAGGTTGCCGTTGTCGCACTCCTCGTAGCACGAGCCCGGCGTGAAATGGAAGGAGCCCGCGATCTTCTCGTCAAAGAGAATGTCTTTCATGGGGAAGGTGATGTAGGGGTTCACGCCCAGCGCGAATTCGCCCACGTAGCGCGCGCCCTCGTCGGTGTCGAAGACCTTGTTGATCCGCGCGGTGTCGTTGGCGGTGGCTTCGATAATCTTGCCGTCTTTGAAGGTCAGCCGGATGTTCTCGAAGGTAAACCCGTCGTGGGGGGAGGGCGCGTTGTAGGAGATGGTGCCGTTCACGCTGGTTCTGACCGGCGCGGTGTAGACCTCTCCGTCCGGGATGTTCATCTCGCCCGCGCACTTGATGGGCGGCAGGCCCTTGATGGAGAAGGTCAGGTCCGTGCCGGGGCCGACGATGTGTACTTTGTCGGTCCTCTTCATGCGTGAAACGAGGCTGTCCATCGCCCGGTCCATCTTGCCGTAGTCCAGGCAGCAGACGTCGAAGTAATAGTCCTCAAACGCCTCGGTGGACATGCCGGCGTTCTGGGCCATCGAGGGCGAGGGGTAGCGCAGCACCACCCATTTGGTCTTTGAAACGCGGATCTCGTGGTGTACCGGGTGCCACACGAGCCAGGAATGCATGGCGGTCTTGTCGGCGGGTACGTCGCTCATCTCAAAGGCGTTGACGCCGGAGCGCAGGCCGATGTACGCCTGCATCTGTCGCATCAATGCGCCCTCGTTTTCCGCGATGATCTTGGCCTGTTCCTCGGTAAGCCCTTTGATGAGCGCGCGGTTGACCGCCGCGTCCTTGATCCAGACGAACGGCACGCCGCCCGCCTTCTGGGCCTCCTCCACCAGCGCCGTCACCAGCGGCAGTTCAAGCCCGGTGTTTTCAATCAAAACCTTCTCGCCCGGCTGAAGCCTGACCGATTGGTTGATCAGGTTTTTCGCCAGCGTACGAATGCGTGGATCCTGCATGAAAATCGCTCCTTTGGCAAAATAAAACCGTCTCTATTATAACCGCCGCGGGGGGATAATGTCAAAGGATTTGCGGACGGCTTGCCTCGATTGCGAACCCGCTTGGTTTGTGCTATCATAGGGCGTACGACGAGGGATACAATGGAAACGGAGGCCTCCTGATGCCGGAGATCAGGTGTTCGGACGATTTTGCGCTGTACGACGTGACGGCGGTGGAAAACCTGTTTTTGCTGGAGTACCTGCCGCACGCCACGGGCGACCAGGTGCGCGTGTATCTCTATGCGCTGATGCAGTGCCGGCAACGCGCCGACTGCTCCGTGGAAGGGCTCGCCCGTGCGCTGCGCATGAAGCCCGATAAGGTGCTGGAGGCGCTTCGCTACTGGGAATCGAGAGGGCTTCTCAAGGGCGTGTCGGACAAGCCGCCGTCCTTTGAATTTATGAACGTGCGCTCCGCGATGCAGGCGGGCGGCGATCAGGACCCCGCCTACCGCTACCGGGACTTTAACCGGGAACTCGTGGAGATCGCGCAGGGCGCGGTGCGCCCCGCGCAGTTTTTGCAGGCGATGGAATGGGTGGAGGACATGAACCTCCCGGCGGAGGTGGTGCTGCTGCTCGCGCGGCGCACCGCCCAGCGGCTGACGGAGGAGAACGGCGGCAAGCCCCGCTCCGCGCCGTACCTGTTCAAGGTGCTCGGCGAAACGGCGGCGGACTGGGCCGCCCGCGACATAAGAACCGTCGAAAAGGCTGAAGCGGAGCTTTCGAGGGCGCTGCCGGAATACAAAACGGCCATGAAAGTGTGCGACTATTTCAACTTCAGACGCGCACCCACCGGCGCGGAGCAGGCACTCGCCGGCAAGTGGCTGGGCGAATGGGGCATGACGATGGCGGACATCGAACGGGCGCTCAAGGAGACCGCCGCCAGCGCCAACCCGTCGTTTGCATACCTGGACGGCATACTGCGCCGCCACAAGGAGAGCGCCGGGCGTATGGCCGAGGGCATCGACGAGGAGCAGAAGATCGCAGAGGGCCTCCGCGAGGCGCTCCGGGAGCTGGGTGCGCAGGCGAGGGCTCTCCCCAAATCCCAACTGGACGCCTACCGCGGCTGGCTCGGCGACGGCTTCGAGCCGGAAGTGATCGCCCGCGCCGCCACGCGGGCATCCAAGCGCGGGCGGCACGCCTTTGATTCGCTGGAGGAGGAAGTGCGCCGCTTTGCGTCGCTTGGCATCCGCTCCATCGAGGCCGCCGACCGCTACAACGAGGAACGCGCCGCACTCAAGGAAAAGACGCGTAAGATGCTTGAAGCCACCGGGCGGGACAGAAAACCCTCGGAGTCCGACATGCGGCAGATGGCCGAATGGCTGAAAAATCAGCCCGTTGAGGTCATCCTCGTGGCGGCGGAGCGGGCGCGGGAGATGCAGATGCCGCTGAAGGCCATCGAAAAAAACCTGAAAATATGGACCGAGAAGGGCGTGCGCACCGCGGAAGCCGCGCGGGCCGAGGCGGAGAGCCGCAAGGCCGGGCGGGAGCCCGCTCCGGCGGGCGAATCCCAGAGGAGCGCCCGGACCGGCTACAGCCAGCGCGCCTACGACAAGGATTTTCTGGACGGCCTTGTCGATAACCTGGAAGGCGGGGAGAAACCATGACGCGGGGGGAACTGAATGCCCGGCTCGAAGCCGAGTATCAAAAAAAACGGGCGGACGCCCAGCGGGCGCGGAGTGCGCGGCAGGCGGAGGCTGAGGCGATGGACCCGGAGATCGGCCGCCTGACGGGCAAGCTGTACACGCGGTTCCAGCTGGCCGCCAAGGCGTCGCTGGCCGGGCCGGAAGCGGCGAAATCGCGCGCCACCCAGCTCAGGAACGAGGTCGCGACGATCCGCCGGGAGATCAAGGAACGGCTTCGCGCGCGGGAAATGCCCGAGGACTACCTGAACATCCGCTACGACTGCGACGACTGTGACGACACGGGCTGGCTGGACGAGTACCACCGCCTGCCCTGCGCCTGCCGCTCGAACAGGGAGATCGAAATCCTGATGGAGAGCGCCGGGGTCAGCCGGGTCTGGCGCGGCTTTGACGAGTTTGACGAGCGCGTCTACCCGACGGAAGAGCAGAAAAAGCAGGGAAGAGCCGCCCGGATGCTGTGCGAGGACTACGCAAACCGCTTCCCGGAGATTGCGAAGCCCAACCTGCTTCTGATGGGGGAAAGCGGCCTTGGAAAGACGTTTTTCCTCGAGGCCATCGCGGAGCGCATCAACTCCAGGCGGCTGCCGGTTCTCTCCGTCACCGCGTTTCGTATGCTGGAGGCGATGCGCGCCTACCACTTCGGTTCCTCCGGGGAGGACGCGGCCTTCCGCAGCATGGTGGGCTGCGACCTTCTGCTCATTGACGATCTCGGCACCGAGCCGATGCTCAACAACATCACCGTGGAATACCTGTTCACGCTCTTTAACGAGCGCGGCGCGGCCCGCCGACCCACCGTGATCGCAACGAACCTCCTGCCCGGCGACCTCATGGCGCGCTACGGCGAGCGGGTGATGTCTCGGCTTCTCGACAAAAACATCACCACCGCGATCCGGCTGACCGGCGCGGACCTCCGGCTTTCCGGGGGCGCCCGATGAGCGCGCGGGACGACATTCTCAGGTTTTTGGATGAAAACGGCATCCTCTACGACCTTCTGGAGCATCCGCCGGTTCATACCATCGAGGACTGCGCCTGGGCGGAAGAGAATCTAAACTGCGTGGTGCCCAAGAACCTGTTCCTGACGCCGCGCAACCAGTCCTCCTATACGCTGTGCCTGACGCGGGCAAACGCCCTCTTCCGCACAGCGGATTTTTCAAAGCAGATCGGTTCGTCGCGGCTGAGCTTCGGCGGCCCCGAGGCGCTGATGGAGAAGCTTCACACCACCCCCGGCGCGGTGAGCCCGATGGGGCTCGTCTTCCCATCGGCGGCCGAGGTGCCCTTGTATCTGGACGAGCAGCTCCGCTCCTGCCCGCGCCTGGGCTTTCACCCAAACGACAACACATGGACCCTCGCGATGGCGACGGAAGACTTTTTAGGAAGATTCCTCGCCGCGCTGGGCCGGGAGACGTGGTACGCCAGGTTTCCGGACGCTGAGCCGGTCTGACGTTTCAAACCATCCTTTTCGCGCCGCAAAAGCCGATTCGAGGCTTCTGCGGCGCGATTCATAACCTTCCATAACGCCTCGGAAGATTGCATAATTGCCGCCGGGGTGGTATACTTCTTGGGATTTCTTATATGGGGAGTCGATTCAAATGGTTCGGACGAGATTCGCGCCCAGTCCCACGGGCTATCTGCACCTGGGCGGCCTTCGCACGGCGCTCTATACCTACCTCTACGCGCGCCGCATGGGCGGCACGTTCATCCTGCGCATCGAGGACACCGACCAGGAGCGCGAGGTGCCCGGCGCGGTGGAGAAAATCTACCGCTCGATGCGCCTTGCGGGCCTCGAATACGACGAGGGCCCGGACGTGGGCGGCGAGTACGGCCCCTACATCCAGACCCAGCGCCGGGATACCTACCCGAAGTACGCGAAAGAGCTGATCGAGCGAGGCGGCGCGTACTACTGCTTCTGCACCAAGGAGGAGCTGGACAATAAGCGTGCCGAGGCCGAAAAGCGCGGCGAGACCTACAAATACGACAAGCATTGCCTGCGCCTGCCGAAGGACGAAGTGGCGCGCCGCATTGCCGCGGGCGAGCCCTACGTAATCCGCCAGAACGTGCCGCTGACCGGCCAGGCCGGGTTTGACGACGCGCTCTACGGCCACGTAACGGTAGACTGCTCCACCCTCGACGACAACGTGCTCATCAAGGCCGACGGCCTGCCCACCTACAACTTCGCAAACGTCGTGGACGACCATCTGATGGGCATCAC
>JAEZTD010000002.1 GCA_023443705.1 Bacillota bacterium
GGTCTTGTCCGAGAAGGTAATCGTTTTTCGCACACCGTTGAGCGTGAAGCTCACGCTCTTGCCTGCGAGTTCATCGAGGTTCCCTGTGTCCACCTCAATCGTCGGGTTGGCGCTGACGCCGGTGTTCCCCGAAAGCTTGGCGCTGGAGGCCAGGCTGACGATGTCCGAGATGTACATGGAGCCCGCACTGGAATTCGCGCCGGCGGAAACCGACACGTATGGAGAGCTGTAGCTGGCGCCGAGCTTTGTCAGGCTGCTTCCAAGAATTGTGGAAGAACTGCTCGTCGCCGAAGTGCCGAAATACTTGGTCTGGAACGAACTCAGCTTTGAAAGGATGTCCTTGTAGGCCGTCTGTTTCCATTCAAGCTTCGTCTTCTGTTTCTGGACGGTCTGAAGTTTCGTATTGCTGGCCGTCATAAGCCCTTTGACGATGCCCTCCGTATCCAGACCGGATGCCATGCCGGTGAGCCGCAAAGTCGACGCATTGATGGAACCTGCCATGTTATCCCTCCCACGAGCTGCGGTTGAAGCACTCTTACTCGTACATCCCATATATCGAACGGCGAGGCGGAAATTATAACACCTCCGGAAATTTTACATTCCCGCCATAAAATTTCCTTTATAGGCAACGCTCGTTCCCGCCTGCAAGTACCGCCATGTAACCTGTTCCATTCGGCCCGGTGCAGCATCGATGGCATTCCCACTAAATAAATTGAGAAACAAGCCGATACATAGAGATAGTGCATTGCGCAAGACGAGGCATCCACTTGAGGAAAGGACAGGAAGAATATGCTCTGGAAGGAAAAATACGCACTGGGCGACCCGCTGATCGATACGCAGCACCGGGAACTCTTTCAGCGCGTCGACGCGTTTATGGGAACCGTTCGCTCCACGCTGCCCTGGGCGGACAAGGTGCAGAAAGTCAACGAGACCCTGGACTTCATGAACGCCTACGTGGTGGAGCATTTTCGGGACGAAGAAGCCTACCAGCAGTCCATCGCTTACCCAGGCTACGAAGCCCACCGCCGGAAACACGCGGACATGATCGCGTACGTACAGCAGGTTTCAGCGGAGTATACAGAGAGCGGCTGCAGCGAACGGTTGATGCAGCAGTTCGCCGGCAAGCTGCTGTCCTGGCTCATCAACCATGTCGCTGCGGAGGATCAGCGCATCGCCGCACACGCAAAGGAAAAGGGAGGGATCCAGACTTGACCTCCGATCTTCACAATCCGTTTTTCGAAGCGACGCAAAATGTCTTCCAATTAATTTAATGCTTGACCTCTCTCTGGATGCGGGCAGCCCGGCAAAGAATGATCCCTCCGACGACGCGCAGGACATCGTGGTCGGCGTCACCGGCGATCTTACCGGCGAAATCGTATACCACTTCCCCAACAGGACGTCGCTGGGAATGGTGAGCATCATGAGTGGCATGGAAGTAGCAGCCGTGGATGAATTTGTCACCTCCGCCATTTCAGAGATCGCCAACATCATCAGCGGCAACGTAATGACGCTGCTTGAGGGCGCGAACGTGCGCTGCGATATCCTGCCACCGACGCTGCGGGATCCCGGCGCCAGCGATATGCTGACCGACGCCGCGCTGTGCTTTTTCACCCGCGTCGGCGGCATGTGCCTGGACATCCGCCTGAACCCGACAAAGTAACCACTGGGCTTCGGATAACGAAGGGCGCACACGCCTTTCGCGTCCCCCGTAGGACGCTATCCTTATTTAATTAAGCGCGCCGCTTTTGGCGCGCTTTTTGCCTCGGAAAGTTGGCGTTGGTTTGAGTGCATAGCCCGTCGCCATAGCGCCACGGTCAAATGGCCAGGCCTTCCATAATTCCTCGTTTTCGTGCTTTTCCGCCACCAGAAAATAAAACTATCTTTCTTAATGGACATGTGATATAATCTGCCTCGATTCAAAGAATCAAGGTAGGCAGATGTATTGTGAATACAGGTTCGGGCTCCTTGTCCGCCATCGCGCGGAGTATCCGGATGAGGCTTACGCCCTCCCGGATCGTTGCGCTTAGTTTCTTTCTGGTCATCACGGTCGGCGGGCTGATTCTGAGCCTTCCGATTTCCCAGGCACCCGGGGTTCGCGTTGAACCGCTGGACGCGTTCTTCGTCTCCACGTCGGCGGTTTGCGTAACGGGGCTCGTCACCGTCACCACCGCAACCAGCTGGAGCCTCTTCGGCAAGGTCGTGATTCTGCTGCTGATCCAGATCGGCGGCCTGAGCTTTACGACGCTGTTCATGCTGGTGATGGTGCAACTGGGCCGCAAGGTGACGTTGAAGGCCCGGCTGAACCTTCAGGCGTCGTTCAACACCAACGACCTGAGCGGCATGGTCAAGATGCTGTTGCTCGTGATCCGGGGCACCTTCCTGGCGGAGGGAATTGGCGCCGTCTGCCTCACGAGCTTCTTCCTCGGGCAGGGCATGAGCCTGTCCCAGTCCGCCTTCTACGGCGTGTTCCATTCGGTTTCCGCCTTCTGCAACGCCGGGTTTGACCTGATCGGCGAAGTGAGCTTTGTCCCCTATGCGGACAGGACGTTTTTCAACTTCGTCATCACGACGCTGATCGTCCTGGGTGGTATCGGCTTTACCGTGTGGCGGGACGTTTACCTGAAGATCAAATTCCGTCTGACGCCCAACCTGAAGCGCAAGATCCATTTTTCGACCCACTCCAAAATGGCGCTGGTTTCGACCGCGTTTCTCCTCTTGTTCGGAACGCTGTTCTTTTTCCTAAACGAATACTCCAACCCCGGCACGCTGGGGCCGATGCCGGTGGGCGAAAAGCTGCTGGCGTCCTACTTCCAGTCGGTGACGCTGCGCACCGCCGGCTATTTCACTATCTCACAGAACGCGATGCAGGAAGGCTCGAAGCTGATGAGCTCGCTGCTCATGGTGATCGGCGGCTCCCCCGGCGGCACGGCGGGCGGCATGAAGACGGTCACGCTCATGGTGCTTTTGCTCAGCGTATGGGGCACGCTACGGGGCGATGGCAGGATCAACGTATTCCAGCGGTCGCTGTCCGTACAATCGCTTCAAAAGGCGCTGACTGTCGCGGCCGCGATGGTGTTTTTGTGGTTTGCGGGTTCGGTGGCGCTGTCGTTTACCGAAACCAACGCCGCCTTCCCCCACGGCGCGGCGGAGATCATGTTCGAGGTCTCCTCGGCGCTGGGTACCGTGGGCCTGACAACCGGCCTTACGCCGTACCTGTCCTCGGCGGGCAAGGTAATCCTGATCCTTTTGATGTACATCGGGCGCATCGGCCCGCTGACTTTGGTCGTATCCGCCTCGCACCGCACGGCGAGTGTCAGCGACCGCATTCACTACCCCAATGAAGACGTGCTGATCGGCTGACGAGGAGGAAAGCGCCATGAGAAAAATTACCGTGAGCAGAGACACCCAGTTCGCCATTCTGGGGCTTGGGAAGTTCGGCCGCTCTATTGCGGCGACGCTCTACGAAAACGGCTTCAACGTGCTGTGCTGCGACCTGCGCGAAAACATCGTCCATGAAGCCGCGGACTTTGCCACCCATATCGTGCAGGCCGACGCTTCCGACAAGGCGGTTCTGGAAAAGCTGGGGATTTCCAACTTCGACGTGGTGGTGATCTCCTTCAGCGCCGACTTCGAAGCCGCCGCGGTCACCGCGACGATCCTGAAGGAGATGAACGTTCCGTTCATCGTGGCCAAGGCCAACGGAATCCGCCAGAAGCAGATTCTCGAGTCCATCGGCGTCGACCGGGTCGTGCTGCCCGAGCGCGAGATGGGCGAGCGCATCGCCTACGGCCTGATCACCAACGATCTGATGGAATCGATCCACCGATCCGACCGGTACGACATCATCGAGATGAAACCGCTGCCCGAATGGATCGGAAAAACCCTCGCCAAACTGCGCCTGCGCCAGACGGAGATGATGAACATCCTGATGATCATCCGGGACGGCGAGGTTCTGGCGGCGCTGGACGCCCAGACAGTGCTGCAGAAGGACGACGACCTGATCGTTCTGAAATCGCGCTTCTGACGCATGCCGGTAGCCAAGCGCTTCCGTATGGGGTGCGCGTTTCCTCTACCTATCATCACCAATAAAAACTGCTCCGGCGGAGGCCGGAGCAGTTTTTTGCCTGTACTCGTTACCGGATCAGTCGCGGAAGAAGTCCGGAAGCTTCACGTGGACGGGGTATTCGTCCCGGA
>JAEZTD010000082.1 GCA_023443705.1 Bacillota bacterium
ACAGAAGACGGCCCGGCCGCGGAATTCGTTCCGCTGCCGCTGCCGACCTACGAAAGCCTCTCGGTCGAGCTTTCCACCGAGGACGTTGGCGCGGCGGCGCGGATCCTCTCGGCCCTTGAGCCGCTGCCCAAGGGCAGCTTGGTCTCCGTTACGCTCACAGGCACCCACTCCGCCGGAGCGCGGCCCGACACCGAAGCGCTGGCTGATCGTCTGCGCGCCGCCGGGCGGCAGGTGTATCTGATCGATGAGACGCGCCCGGCCTACGATCTCGAAACCCTCGCCGCCGAGCACCGGGACGACCTCGCCGGCCAGGTCATCAACGCGTTCGGTCCGGAGGAAGCGATGACCGGCACAGAGCGCCTCGCGCTGGAGTACGCGCTGACCGCGCTGATGGAAGGGGGCCGCAGGGCATGATCCTGAAAACGCTGGAGCCCAGCGCCTTCGGCCGGTTTCAGAACGCGGTCATACCCTTACAGCCTGGAATCAACCTGATCGAAGCGCCGAACGAGGCGGGCAAGACGACGCTGGCCGCCTTCATCAGCGGCATGCTGTACGGTTTTTTTAAGCGAGACGTCAAACGCCGCATCTACGCCCCCGAATATGAACGCTACCTGCCCTGGGACAGCCCCGGCAGGTACCTGGGCGCGATGGATTTCCTCCACGACGGGCGCGCCTATCGCCTCGAGCGCAATTTTCTGAAGGACGACGTAAAGCTTCTGGACGCGGCCACCCGCTCGGATGAAAGCGAGCGCATGGACTACAACCATGCGCTGCGCATCCGCGAGCCGGGTCTGTACTTCCTCGGCATCAGTCAGACGGCTTTCGAGGGCACGCTGTACGTGCGGCAGCAGGCGGTTCGATCAGACGACGCGCTGGGCGCGGAGCTCTCCGACCGAATCGATGCCCTCAGCGAGACCGGCACGGGCGGGCTCAGCGCCTCCGGCGCGGTGAAATGGCTGGACGCGCGCCGGGCGGAACTGGGCACCCCCCGGCGCGGCGGCACGCCGCTGGGCGAACAGCAAAAAAAGCTGACGGCGCTTTTGTCCGAGCGGCAGGAGGCCGAGAAGCGGCGCGGCGACGCCGCCGAGAACGCCCGGCGCGCGCATGCGCTAAAGGACGAAATTGAGGCGCTTGAAGCCGCCCAGCGCGAGGACGAAATGGCGCTCGAAAGCGCGAGGAACTACGCTCGCTGGAAGCGCTCCGAAACCGCCCGCGCGTATAAAGAGGAAATCAGCCGTTTGGAAGCCGCGCTTCGCGCGATGCCCGAGGACGGCAATCTGCGCGAGGAAGCGCTGGAGCGGTCGATCGAAGACGCCCGGAACGCCCAGTCGCTGGCGCGGCAGGCGAAATCGCTCCTAAGCGAGCTTTCCGATCTGGACGGAGAAATCGCCGCCGCACGAAATGAGATCGAAAATTCAGGCTTTACCGAGGAAGCGCGCGCTCTTTCCGGCGCGCTGGAGCGCAGCGACGCCCGCATGATGCTCCTCGAGGGCGACCTCAAGGCCCGGCACGAGGCCGTGGAGGAGATCCTCCTTTCGCTTCCGCCGGAACCGGCCGCGGACGCGCAGCGCGCCCGGATGCTGATCGCGCGCTTTGATGCCTTGCCGGCGGAGAAGCCTGCCCGTTTGATGCTTGCCGCCGGGGCGGTTCTCCTTCTGTCGGCGCTCCTCGGCTTTGTCCATCCGGCGGCATTCGCGCTGGCCGCGCCCGCCGCGCTTCTCATCGCCCTGGGTGTCGCGAAGAACCTGCGCAACAAAAAGACAGCGGACGAGAAGGCGGACATCCTGAAAGCGCTCGGCGCGTCGTCGCCGGCGCAGTTTGACGCTCTCCTGTCGGCGCTGGAGGAGCGCGCCTGCGCCGAGCGGGCGCTGGATGCCGCGCGCCATGCTCTGCAGGGCGCGGAAAGCGCGCTGGAGGAAGCGACGGCAGAATTCTCCGCGCTGCTAGAGCGTGCGGGAATGGACTCCCTCGAGGACTACCGAAGGGCGGTCGTCAGGTACGATGCCGCGCAGGCGGAAGCGCATGCCCTCTCCGCCAGGCGCGACGCGCTGGCCCGGCAGGCGGAAGACGCCGCGGCACGGCGGGACGCGCAGACAGAGTCCGTCCGCCGCATTTTGGCATCGGCGGGGCTGGATGCGGACGCAGGCGATGCGCCGGAGGCGCTGAACGCCCGCCTCAAACAGCTGCGCGACCGAAACGCACTTGCACGGACGCTGGAGGGTGAACGGCGGCTGTTGGGCGAATGCCTGGGCGACGACGATTACGACACGCTGACAAGCGGCGCTTCTCCTTCGCCGGAGCCGATCCGCGACGCGGTCGCGCTGGCGCATGCGATCGAGCAGCGCGCCGGGGAAATCCTGAAAAAAAAGATCGAAATGAACCGCCACGCCGCCGAGCGGGAGGCCATCGAGAACGGTTGCCGCACCCTCCCCGACATCGACGGAGAACTCGCGCTGAACCAGGAAAAAATGGATGCGCTGACCCGGAAGGCGGAGGCAATCGACCTTGCGAAGGCGCGCATCGAAGAGGCATCCGCAGCGATGCGCAAAAAGCTCTCCCCCGCGCTGGGCCGTGCCATCGCGGAAGTCTCCGGGCAGGTCACCTCCGGCCGCTACGCCCGGCTGTACATCGATACGGACCTCGTCGTCCGCGCCGAGGCCTCCGGGCAGACCGTTTCGCCCGACCGGCTCTCCGGCGGCACCGCCGACGCCATCTACCTGGCTCTCCGGCTGGGGCTAATCGACTTTCTGATGGGCGAAAAGCCGTGCCCGGTGATTCTGGACGACAGCCTGGCCCAGCTCGACGACGAGCGCGCGGCGCGCATGCTCCGGGTGATCGCGGACTTCTCAGAAGGCAGGCAGGCGCTTCTCTTCACCTGCCAGAGCCGCACACGGCGCATGCTGGAAGACCTTCTCGTCCCCCACCACGCGGTGGTACTCGATCGCTGACAAGCCGAACTTCGTCCCTCATAACCCCCTCCGGCGCGGACATATATTGTCCCGACTGGAGGGATTTATTATGCCGGAACCGCGCAGCCGCGTGACCATCCACAC
>JAEZTD010000088.1 GCA_023443705.1 Bacillota bacterium
GCGGTGGATCACCGCGATCACCCGCGCGAAGCCCGGATTTCCGGGGCGCTCGGCGTCCAGAAGGTAGGGCACCGCGATCCACTTGCAGCCGACGGCGAGGTGGGTGGCGATCACCGAGAACATGTCCTCCTCGATGGCCTGAAAGGGGACGTGGCTGGACACGGCCTCAAGCCCCGTTTCATCCAGCAGCGCGCGCACGTCCTGCGCGCTGTGCCCGTAGAATCCGGCGAACTCCACGCCGTCATAACCCAGCGCGGCCAGTTGGCGCAGCACGCTTCCCAGGTCTTTTTCGGCTTCCTCCCGCGCGGAATAGAGCTGATAGGCGATCTTGGCCATGATACTTCCTCCGTTATCCGCTGTTTTCGGTACCGTTTCCATTTTACGCAAAAACCCGGCGCTTCGCAAGCACCGGGCCTATCTTTATGCTAGAGGATTGCCCTGGCCCTCAGTTCCGAAGGCTGTTCAGCGGCGCGGGGATGCGCCCGCCGCGGGCAATGAAGGCCTCCGAGCCGAAGGGATGGGTCGGGATGACCGGCGCGGAGCCGAGCAGCCCGCCGAATTCCACCCGGTCTCCCGCCACGGTGCCGGGGGCGGGGATGATGCGCACCGCGGTGGTTTTGTTATTGATGATGCCGATGGCGGCCTCGTCCGCGATGATGGCGGAGATGGTGGCGGCGGGCGTGTCGCCCGGCACCGCGATCATGTCGAGGCCCACCGAGCACACGCAGGTCATCGCCTCGAGCTTGTCGAGCGTCAGCGCGCCGCAGGCGGCGGCCTCGATCATGCCAATGTCCTCCGAGACCGGGATGAACGCGCCGGACAGCCCGCCCACGTGGGACGAGGCCATGACGCCGCCCTTCTTCACCGCGTCGTTTAAGAGCGCCAGCGCGGCGGTGGAGCCGTGGGTGCCGCACTTTTCAAGGCCCATCTCCTCGAGGATGTGGGCTACGGAGTCGCCCATTGCGGGGGTCGGCGCGAGGGACAGGTCCACAATGCCGAACGGCACGCCCAGACGCCTAGACGCCTCCTGCGCCACCAGCTGCCCGACCCGCGTGATGCGAAACGCGGTGCGCTTGATGGTCTCGGCCACCACGTCGAAGGGTTCGCCCTTGACCTTTTCCAGCGCGCACTTGACCGCGCCCGGCCCGCTGACGCCCACGTTGATGCAGCTGTCGCCCTCGCCCGGGCCGTGGAACGCGCCGGCCATGAAGGGGTTGTCCTCCACGGCGTTGGCGAAGATCACCAGCTTCGCGCAGCCGAGGCCCTGCTTTTCGGCGGTGGCCGCGGCGGTCTTCTTGACCGCCTCGCCGCACAGCCGGACCGCGTCCATGTCGATGCCCGCCCGGGTGGACGCCACGTTGACCGACGCGCACAGGAGGTTCGTCTCGGACAGCGCCTCCGGCAGCGATTCGATCAGCGCCCGGTCCGCGCGGGTCATGCCCTTTTGCACCAGCGCCGTGTAGCCGCCGATGAAGTTGACGCCCGTCGCCGTCGCCGCCCGGTCCAGTGCCCGTGCCACCTTGATTGGGTCCCCCGCCGCGCCGGAAACCAGCGAGACCGGCGTCACCGAAATGCGCTTGTTGACGATGGGCACGCCGAATTCCCGCTCGATGGCGCAGCCCACGGCCACCAGATGCTCCGCCGCCTTCGTCACCCGGTCGTAGACCTTCCGGGAGAGGGCGTCGGCGTCGCAGTCCGCGCACTCAAACAGCGAAATGCCCATCGTGATGGTGCGCACGTCCAGCTTTTCCTGGTCGATCATGCGCAGGGTTTCGAGAATTTCATTGGAATTGAACATACATGCTCCTTATCGGTAACGATTGCGCCGCCGGTTCCTCCCTGGGAATCGGAACCCGGTTCGCACACCCGGGGTTCTCCCCTTTGGGGGTTCGGGGGCCGCGCCCCCGATTTCCTAAAGGCAACCGGAGGGCGACATGTGCGGCCGCAGGTTGCCTATACCGCTTTTCGCGCAAGCCTGACCGTGAGCACCGCGAACAAGGCTTGCGCAATACGTTTCTTTTAGCAACAAAAATCCCCACAGGGAGTTTTGTTGCTATACTTGGTGCATCGCCTCGAAAATATCACTGCGCTGGATGCGGATCTGCAGGTTCAGCCGACCGCCCAGCGAGGAGAGTTCGGTCGAGAGCTGTTCAAAGCTGCAGTCCGGGTCGGAGACATCCACCACCATCATCATGTTGAAGTAGTCCGAGCGGACGGTCTGGGCGATGTCCAGTATGTTGACGTTGTGCTCGTAGAGAACCCGGCTCACGCCCGCGATGATGCCCTTGCGGTCAAGCCCCAGCACGGTTACGACGGCCTTTGCTTCCTTGTCCACGCGCTTCACTCCCTTTATCGGGTTATTGTATCAAAGCGGCGGCGGAAAGGCAAATGAAGCTTTTCGAAAGGCGGGCAACGCCTCGGAAAGCCCCGGTTGGCATGGCGGGTGGAAAACTGCTTTCGGGCCCTTGCAATGGCGGCCGACGAAGGCTTAAGCGTTTGCATGGGCACGGCTTTGTTGCGCGCACCCTCGCAGGCTGATATAATCAGGGAGGAAGCCGAATGCGCGCGGGCGAAGGGGTGCGGACATGGTCTATCTGGACAGCATAACATTTCCCGGCGAGGACGAAGAGTGGGCTTTTCGCATGTCGGTCAAGAGAACCTGCTACAATACGCTGTACCCGTTTTATGTGCTGTCCAGGGCGGGCCTTGCGCGCATCGACTTTGAACCCGTCACCATTTTGTACGGCGGCAACGGATCGGGCAAGACGACCGCGCTGAACATCATCGCCGAAAAGCTGGGCGTTCAGCGCAGCGCGCCCTACAACCGCTCAAACTTCTTTGAGGACTATGTGCGAATGTGCCGGGTACAATTGGAGGCGGAGGTTCCGCCCCACAGCAGGATTGTGACCAGCGACGACGTGTTCGACTACATGCTGAGCATCCGGAGCCTCAACGAGGGCATCGACCGGAAGAAGGAAATTCTGTTTGACGAGCATTACGAGGCGCGGCATTCCGCGTTTCGGCTCAGGTCCCTCGAGGACTACGAGGCGCTCAAAAAGCAGAACAGCGCGCGGCGCAAGACGCAGTCGGCCTTTGTCCGCGAGCAGGTGATGGAAAACGTGCCGGAACAGTCCAACGGGGAGAGCGCGAGCTTCTACTTTAAACAGCGGATCGAGGACGACGCGCTGTACCTGCTGGACGAGCCGGAGAACAGCCTGTCGGCCGCGAGGCAGATTGAGCTGGCCGGGTATTTGGAGGAGTCCGCGCGGTACATGGGCTGCCAGCTCGTCATCTCCACGCATTCTCCGTTTCTGCTGTCGATCAAGGGCGCGAAAATCTACGACCTTGACGCGCGCCCGGCGGACATCAAGAAGTGGACGCAGCTCGAAGCCGTTCGCGCATACCATGACTTTTTTGAGCGGCACCGGGATGCGTTTTAGCGGCGTTTGCGCCGTTTTCAGGGATCGGAAATCAAGGAGCGTTCATCCGGGGCGGCTTTCGTAAACAACAGGGGGCGGTGATTTCATGGACCTTCCAAAGCCGGTGGGCGCGGCCATCGCGCGGCTTGAGGTGTGCGGGCACGAGGCGGTGGCGGTGGGCGGCTGCGTGCGCGACCACCTGATGGGCAGGACGCCCACCGATTACGACCTGGCCACCAGCGCTCTGCCGGAAGAGGTCATGGACGCCTTCCGGAACGCCCGCGTGGTGCCCACGGGGCTGAAGCACGGAACCGTAACGCTGATAAGCGGCGGGATGGCCATCGAAATCACCACCTACCGGGTGGACGGCGCGTACCGCGACCACCGCAGGCCGGACGGGGTGCGCTTTACCGGGAGCCTGACAGAGGATTTGAAGCGGCGGGATTTCACCGTCAACGCCATCGCCTACTCGCCCGGCCGGGGACTGATTGACCCCATGGGCGGCGGGGCGGACATTGAAAACCGGCTGATCCGCGCCGTGGGCGACCCGGCGGCGCGCTTTGGCGAGGATGCGCTGCGCATCCTCCGGGCGCTCCGCTTCGCGGCGCGGCTGGGGTTCTCGATCGAGCCCGCGACCGCCGCGGCGCTGAGTGCGATGGCGGCTTCGCTCTCGTTCGTCGCGCGGGAGCGGGTGGGGGCGGAAGTGGAGGGGCTCGTTCTGGGCCGGGGTGCCGAGCCGGTGCTCGCGGCGCACCGGGAAGTAATGGAGGCGGCGGTGCCTGAATTTTCCTTCGTGGACGCGGCGGGCTATGCCCGCGCGCTTTCGCTGACCGGTCGCGCGCCTTTGGACGCGGCGGCGCGCCTCGCGGCCCTGTTTTCGCCGCTTCGGGGCGGCGCGGCGGCGGCGCTTACGTCCCTCCGGCTTCCGGGGCGGGTCACAAGCCGCGCGCTCCGGCTCATCGAATGGCTGAACGCGCCGGATTTGGACCCGGCCCGGGCGCTGGGCGCGCTGGGCGCGTCGGACGCCCGGGCGCTGTTTCAGATGATCGGTGGCCCCGGCGCGGCCATAGTGGACGGGCTGATCGCGTCAGGCGCCTGCGTGACAATCGGCCAGTTGGCGGTGGATGGGCGCGATCTCGTCCAAATGGGGCTGTCCGGCCCCGCGGTGGGCGCGGCGCTCCAAAAACTTCTGGACGAGGTGATCGCCGGCGCGCCCAACGACCGTGCGGCGCTTCTTTCCAGAATTCGAACATTATTATGAACAATCGGCGGCGGCCATTTACTTCCCGGCAGGTGGGGCGTATAGTAAACTTGAGATGAAACGGACTGCGGATGGGCCGCAAATGGAGGTTGTTGGTTTGTACGGCGAAGCGGATACGATAAGAGCGCTCGGGGCACGGAACCGGGCGATGCGCGTGGTCTGGGTTGTGGGCGCGGTTGCACTCGCGCTGACGGTCACAGGGTTTGTGGTCAGGATGAAATACCTGTCCCTCGCGTCCCTGATCCTGGGCGGCTGCGTGATTTACGGCTGGGTCTCGCTGAAGGTGATGCCCTGGATCGCGTACCTGCGCCTGATCCGGGAGATGGAAACAGGCCTTCGCAAGGAGACGGTCGGCGCGTTTGTCGCTGCGGGCGAGGACAGCCGAATGGTGGACGGCGTCAGCGTGCACGACTTCCTTCTGGATGCCGGCCAGGACGCGGACCTGCTTTTTTACTGGGACGACGACAAGCCCCGGCCGGATTTTGCGCCCGGCCAGCGGCTGAAGGTGACGTCCTTTGGCAAATTTGTCACCGGTTGGGAGAAGCAGCCGGAAGGAGCGTGAGGGTGCGATGCAGGTATTGGTCTGCGTGACCGTACAGAAGTCCTGCGAGCAGCTGATCGAATACGGCGCGAGCGTTGCGAAGGAACAGGGGTTGGGCCTTTCGGTACTCCATGTGGCGGGGCTGAACGACAACTTTCTGGGCAACCCGGCGGAGGGCGAGGCGCTGGAGGCACTGTACAAAATCTCCTCCGCCTACGGCGCGGAGATGAGCGTGCGGCGCGCCGCCGACGTAATTTCGGAGATCGCGGCTTTCGCCCGCGCCACCGATTCGGCCGTCATCGTGATGGGCCAATCCCGCCGTTCGGGCAGGGACATCCCCGGCCAGCTTCGCGCCATGATGGAGGGCGTGGATGTGCGCGTACTCTACCCGCAGGCGGTGTGACGCGGCCAAGCTTTTAGGAATGTAATCATTTCTTAAAATCTATTCTTAGAACCTTTGCGGCGCACCGTTCGTCTGAATTACATTGGAAAGATGATATAGGAGTGACGAACGTATGTACAACCGACAGGCGCCGCGAATCATCGCGTTTATGCTGGTGATCGTTTTGGTTCTGGCGCTGGGGCTGGGCTCCGTCGCAGAGGTGGCGCCCGCGAACCCGGCGGGTGGCTTTGTTGCGCTTTCCCAGACCGCCGAAGGGGAGGCGGACGATGCGTTGGACGAAGAGACGGACGACGAGGGCTCGGCGGAAACCGACGCGGCGGACGAAGCCGTGATCGAAAACCCCACGGAAGAAGAGCAATTTCTCACCGACCTCATGACCGAGCTGGACGTGGACGAAACCAACGCCCTTGACCAGATCAACGGGATGACCCACATCCTCCTCATCGGCATCGACGCGCGCCCGAAGGACAAGACCGGCCGCAGCGATACGATGATGCTTTTGACCATCGACGCGGAGCACAAGAGCCTGAAGCTCACCAGCTTCATGCGCGACCTGTACGTGGAGATCCCCGGCCGAAAGAACAACCGGCTGAATTCCGCCTACGTGTTCGGCGGGCCGGAGCTTCTCATCAAGGCGCTCAAGAAAAACTTTGGCGTCGAGGTCAACTACTACGCGGCGGTCAACTTCTCCGTGCTGGCCGACCTGATCGACCAGATCGGCGGCCTGGAACTGGACATTGAGACCAAGACGCAGATGAAGTACATCAACCTCGTCATCAAAGAGGACAACGTGGTGCTCAAAAAGGCGTACCCCAAAAAGGGCATCAAGACCAACGACAACCTGCTGAAAACCACCGGGCTTCAGCTTCTGAACGGCCGGCAGGCCCAGGCCTACGCCCGGTACCGGAAGGGCTCCAGCGACTTCCAGCGCACCGAGCGACAGCGGGCGGTCATCTTGAAGGCCATCGAAAAGGTGCGCGGCCTGTCCATGCTGGACATCGGCAAGCTGGCGATGGCGAACTTGGACCAGGTGACCACCAACCTGACCGTGGCGGACATCCTGCGCCTCGCGCCCGCCGCGTTCCAGCTGAAGGACACCGAGGTCAAGCAGCTTCGCATCCCCATCGACAAGGGGTATTCGTCGAAGACCATCTCCGGGATGGCGGTTCTCGTGCCCAACCGCTCGAAGAACGTCAAGGCGCTGACGGAGTTCCTGCTGAACTAGCGGCAAAATCCCCTTCGGGTCTTTTGCCGCGAGGGAAACTTCGGAAGCCTGAAATCCTGCGGATTTCCGGGCGGCTTCCGGACTTAAGGTAATAATTCATCCATCAGTCTTCGGACTGGTGGATGAATTGCGTTTCCGGCGTACACGCCGCCGGAAACGAGTGGAAGGTTCAACGTGGTGTGCGCTGAAATCTCCTTCGGATCTTTCAGCGCGGAACGCGGCGAAACCCGCTGCGCGTTCTTCGCCGCGAGGGGTTTCTGCGCTCGCCTGTAATCCTTCGGATTTTGGCCGGCTCGCTGACTTGTGGAAATGTTTCCTCCGCCAGTGTCCGCACTGGCTACGGAAACCCGTTCCCGGCACGCATGCCGCCGGGAACGATTGAAGCCTTGTGGAGCTTTGCAGATGTGCTGAGGCTGCCGTGTCGGGTGACCGACATGGCAGCCTTTTTACGGTTGGGGTCCGCCATCTGCATGCCATTCGGCACGTTGCCGCGCTACCAATCGTGCTTAAAGGTGTGTCCGTAGTAAGGGGAAACCCGCCACCAGTGCATCTGATGGCGGGTTTGTATTTGACAATGTGTAGCCCGGATTGCGCCTACTTGATCGACCCCTCCACCATGCCCTTGATGATGTACTTCTGGGCGAACAGGAAAAGGACGATGATCGGCAGCATGGCCAGCATCGCGCTGGTCAGGATCAGGTCCCACTGCTTCAGGTACGAGCCGACGAAGGCCGTGACTGCCAGCGGGATGGTCTGCACTGCGCCGTTGGAGCCGAGGACGAGAAGCGGCAGGAGGTAGTCGTTCCAGATCCAGATGCCGTTCAGGATCAGAACCGTCACCGCCACCGGCTGCAGAAGCGGCAGCACGATGCGGAAGAAGGTGGCGGCCTGGCCGCAGCCGTCGATGGTGGCGGCTTCCTCGAGTTCCAGCGGCACGCCCTTG
>JAEZTD010000116.1 GCA_023443705.1 Bacillota bacterium
CATCGGGGCGCTGCCCTATGTGCTGAAAAAGATCAATGTCCCGGTCTTCGGAACGCGGCTCACCATCGGCCTTGTCGAGGGGAAGCTGAAGGAGCATAAGCTTGACGGCAAGGTAAATCTAAACGTCGTCAAGGCCGGCGACAAGGTTGTCCTGGGCTGCATGGGCGTTGAGTTCATCCGGGTCAATCACTCCATTGCCGACGCCTGCGCACTGGCGATTGATACGCCTGCAGGGCTTGTGGTGCATACCGGCGATTTCAAGGTCGATTATACGCCCATTGCCGGCGTGGAAATGATCGACCTGGCTCGCTTTGGAGAGCTTGGCCGCCAGGGCGTCCTCGCGCTTCTGATGGACTCCACCAACGCGGAGGAGCCGGGCACTTCGATGTCGGAACGGGATGTTGGGGAGTCTTTTGACGGCCTGTTCACCAAGGCGAAGGACAAAAGAATTGTCGTGGCGACATTCTCCTCGCACGTGAACCGGGTTCAGCAGATCATCAACGCCGCCGTCTCCCACGGTCGCCATGTCGCGATCACAGGGCGAAGCATGCTCAACGTCAGCAGCATCGCCTCTGAGCTTGGCTACCTTTCCATTCCCGAAGGCACCGTGATCGATATCCGGTCCCTTTCCCGCTATCCGAAGGACAAAGTGGTTGTCATCTGCACCGGCAGCCAGGGTGAGCCTATGTCCGCGCTCTACAGGATGGCCTTCTCCGATCATAAAGAAGTCAAGGTCGGAACGGATGATTTTGTGATCATCTCGGCCAGCGCCATCCCCGGCAACGAAAAGACGGTTTCGAAGGTGGTCAATGAACTTCTGCGGCTCGGCGCAGAGGTCATCTACGAGTCGCTGGCGAAAGTCCATGTGTCCGGCCACGCATGCCAGGACGAGCTCAAACTGATGCTGGGCCTTGTGAAACCGAAGTTCCTGTTCCCCGTGCACGGCGAATACAGGCATCTGCTCAAAAATGCCATGCTCGCGTGCAGCATGGGCATCGACCCCGGGAACATCGTCATCCCCGAAATCGGCAAGATTTTCGAGGTGACCGCAGACGCGATCAAGTCAGCCGGCACCGTTCCGTCCGGAAGCATCATGATCGACGGGCTTGGGGTCGGCGACGTAGGCAATGTCGTACTCAAGGACCGAAAGCTGCTCTCAGAGGACGGCCTGATCATTGTGGGGGCAACCGTCGATGGTCAGACCAGTGCCATTCTGGCTGGGCCGGAGATTGTTTCAAGAGGCTTTGTATACGCCAAAGACTCTGCGCCCTTGATTCACGAAGCCACAAAGCTCGCTGAAAAGACGATCAAGGACTGGTTGAACGGCGACAATACCGATGTCCGCGCCCTGAAAGCAAAGCTGAGCGACGCGCTGTCCAACTTTCTCTACCAGAAAACTCGGCGCAGTCCAATGGTCCTCCCGGTAATTATGAAGATTTAACCGCTTCGATTTCCCTACTCGCTTGAAACAGCAAGGTGGTCCGCGATTCCTGCTCGGAAGCCGCGAACCACCTTTTTTTGTTGTTCCCCGTTAATTTTCAATTTCATATTGACCAAATTGGATTTGATGCATACAATGATTGCATCAGGTATTTTGGATTTGGAGAGGTTGAAGATGGAAACCATTCAGGAGAAAAACGCGAAGGTTTTCAAAGCCTTTTGCGACGAAAAACGGCTGCGCATTCTGGAGCTCCTGCAAGGCGGCGAGAAATGCACCTGCAAGTTGATTGAGGAAATGGACATGCCACAATCCACACTCAGCTACCACATGAAGGTTCTTGTGGAATCCGGCGTTGTGGAGGGACGGCAGGATGGAAAATGGACGCACTACCACATCTGTGAAGAAGGCGGTCTCGCCGCGATGGACATTTTGAAGGAACTACTCGCATCCTCATCGCTTGAGCGGCAGCGCGATGCCTGTTGCGTGAAGTAATCATCCGGCTGCCGGAGCGAACGAACTCGTTTGAAAAGAGGGGCAACAAACAGTGCATGCATTAAAGATAATCTGGGATTTTTTCCAGAACCAGATTCTGGGCATGAAGTGGCTGAACGCGCTGATCGAGAGCAGTCTCTCCGCACTCGGTCTGGACACGGCAAACCGCTGGGTGGGAAGCGCTCAGTTTTTTCTCTACGATGTGATCAAGATCACGGTGCTTCTTTGCCTCCTGATCTTCTTCATCAGCTACATTCAGAGTTACTTCCCGCCGGAGCGGAGCAAAAATATCCTCGGCCGGTTCCACGGACTATGGGCGAACTGCATCGCGGCGCTGCTCGGGACGGTGACGCCGTTCTGCTCCTGCTCGTCCATCCCGCTGTTCATCGGGTTTACCTCTGCCGGGCTTCCGCTGGGCGTCACATTCTCATTTCTGATCTCCTCCCCCATGGTCGATCTTGGCTCGCTGCTTCTCTTGATGAGCATCTTCGGCGCAAAGGTTGCGATCATCTATGTTGTGGTTGGACTCGTGGTTGCCGTGGTCGGCGGTTCACTCATCGAAAAGCTCCATATGGAGAAGTACGTCGAGCGCTTTATCCTGGCGGCGGGCAGTGTGGACATCGAGTCGCCTGACCTTACAAAGCGAGATCGGCTTCGTTACGCAAAAGAGCAGATGCTCGCCACCTTCAAGAAGGTCTTCCCGTACATTTTGGTCGGCGTGGGCATCGGCGCGGCAATCCACAACTGGATTCCGGAGGAATGGGTTGCGACGGTGCTGGGGAGCGACAATCCCTTTGGCGTGATCCTTGCGACGCTGATCGGCGTTCCGATGTACGCCGACATTTTCGGCACCATCCCCATCGCCGAAGCGCTGCTTGGAAAAGGCGCGCTGCTTGGCTCCATCCTTTCGTTCATGATGGCGGTCACAACGCTGTCGCTTCCGTCGATCATCATGCTCCGCAAGGCAGTGAGGCCGAAGCTGCTGGCGTTGTTCATCGCGATCTGCACCGTTGGGATCATCCTCGTCGGATACTTCTTCAACATGATCCAGGGATTCATTCTGTAGGAGGCGCTCCACATGGCCAAGGCATGGTACCCCGTCGTGGATTACACGACCTGTATTGAGTGCGGAACCTGTGTCGCGAAATGCCCGCACGGCGTCTACGACAAGGTAAAAGCGCCGACGCCGGTTGTAGAGAACCCGGACGAATGCGTCGACCACTGCCACGGCTGCGGAAACCGCTGCCCGGTCGGCGCAATCACCTATGTGGGCGACGACACAGGCTGGGCGCCGCCGCACGGGAACGCGAAACCGGAAGACGAACTCACCGCCTGCGGATGTGGATGCGGCAGCGAATGTGTAGAAACGTCCGAAAAGAAGGTCGTCGTAGAGTATCTGTATCTTGACTTACATACCTGTGAACGCTGCATCGGCACGGATCGCGAACTGGACGAAGTCATGATGGTGCTGACGCCTGCATTGGAACTCGCCGGATTCGACGTCGAGTACAACAAAGTCGAGATGGCGACTGAGGAGATCGCGAAGCAATATCAATTCCCGTCATCCCCGACGATCCGCGTGAACGGCGTAGATATCGGCGGACCTGTTCAGGAGAACAGCTGTGGGTGCTGCAGCGAAATCAGCGGCACGGACATCGACTGCCGCGTGTTCGAGCATGACGGGCAATCCTACGAGGTGCCTCCCAAGGAGATGCTCGCAGAAGCCATCCTTCGCATCGTGTTTTCTGAATCCGAGGGCGGATGCGCGTACGGGGATTACGAACTGCCGCAGAACCTGAAGACTTTCTACGAAGGAAAAAGCCAGAAAACTTGTGCGTGCAGAGGGAAGTGTTGCTGACCATAAAAAAGCTTCGAAAGTATATGCACAGCTTGGATGGGCTGAGGCCTGAGGCCATTTTCGGGAATCATTATTGAGGAGGAAGACATGATGGCACTGTTTGGAAAGAAGACTGCGAAGGAAGAGACCCCCTGCTGCTGCGGCGCGGGCTGCGACGCAGAGCGCATGGCGAAGGCGGAGTCCGCAAAGTCGGAAGGCGCTTCCATCAAGGTATTGGGCAGCGGCTGCGCAAAGTGCAATCAGCTTGAAGCCGCGACGAAGGCTGCACTTGAACAGCTTGGCATGGATACGGCGATCGACCACGTGAAGGATTTCGCCGAGATCGCGGCCTATGGCGTGATGTCCACGCCCGCGCTGGTGGTGGACGGCAAAGTCGTCTCCTACGGCAAGGTGCTGAAAACCGAAGAGGTGGCCAACATCCTCCGGAAGGTCAGAGGATAACGGAGAGCGACCCAATGCGCCGTTTGGATGATGCCGGACGGCGTTTTTTGATTCAACGCCACAGGCTCATGTAAAATGTTTCGAACACATTGACGTTTATCGATATATCGCATATATTGGTTGTATCGATGATGATCGATTCGAGGTGATTGAGTGGAGAACGAGAACACGAAGCATGCGCAGGTGTTCAAGGCCTTTTGCGATGAAAACCGGTTGACGATCCTTCAAATGCTTTGCGGCGGTGAGAAATGCGCGTGCAAGCTCCAAGACACTTTGAGCATTGGGCAGTCAACGCTGTCGCACCACATGAAGATCCTTTGCGAATCCGGAATCGTGCACGCGAGAAAAGAAGGCAAGTGGACGTATTATTCGATCAACCGAGCGGCGAGAGAATTGGGGCTTGAGTTGATGACACTGTATACGGAGGTTACCAGCAGCGAACCTGACCATGACTGCCAGGAATGAACACGATGCATCACGAAAGGAAGAGTTGGATGAAGGCGGTCATTGACAAGAGGAAGTGCGCGTCGGACAACCGTATCTGCAAGCCGCTCAAGGAATGCCCGACCGGGGCGATTTCGTGGACGGAGGACGAGGACGAACCACTTGGCTCCCACATGCAGATCGACCCGGAGAAATGTTACGGATGCGGTACCTGTGTGCCGCTGTGCTGCGGCAACTGCATTTAATTGAGGTGACGAGGATGGAAAGCAAGAAGAGCGGGATCGGTTTTTTTGAGAAGTACCTGACGTTGTGGGTCATTCTTTGCATGGCAATAGGGATAATCATCGGGCAGTTCCTGCCGGGCATACCTGCATTTCTCGGCCGTTTTGAATACGCCAACGTGTCGATTCCCATCGCCATCCTGATCTGGCTGATGATCTACCCGATGATGCTCAAGGTGGACTTTCAGAGCATCCGAACTGTCGGAAAAAACCCCAAGGGGCTTTTCGTGACCTGGGTGACGAACTGGCTCATCAAGCCGTTTACCATGTTCGGCATCGCGTGGTTCTTCTTCTATGTGGTCTTCAAGGCGCTGATTCCAGCAGAACTTGCCCGCGACTACCTGGCGGGCGCCATCCTGCTCGGGGCCGCCCCCTGCACGGCGATGGTATTCGTGTGGAGCCACCTGACCAAGGGAAACCCCGCCTACACGGTGGTTCAGGTGGCGACGAACGACCTGATCATCTTGGTCGCGTTCACGCCGATCGTGGCATATCTTTTTGGCGTGGGCGGCGTTCAGATCCCCTGGGACACGCTGATCCTGTCGGTGGTGCTGTTCGTGGTCATCCCGCTGGCGGGCGGCGTGATCACCCGGACGCAGATGATCCGCCGAAAGGGCGAGGGATATTTTAACGATGTGTTCCTCCCCAAATGGAACAACGTGACGATCGCGGGATTGCTTCTGACGCTCGTCATCATCTTCTCGTTTCAGGGCAAGGTCATCCTGCAAAACCCGCTTCACATCCTTTTGATCGCCATTCCGCTGACGATCCAGACGTTCCTCATCTTCTTCATCGCCTACCTCGCGAGCAAGGCACTGGGGCTCAAGCACGACATCGCCGCGCCCGCAGGTATGATCGGCGCGTCGAACTTCTTCGAGCTGTCCGTCGCCGTGGCAATTTCTCTGTTTGGCGCTCAGAGCCCGGTGGCGCTCGCCACCATCGTGGGCGTATTGGTGGAGGTGCCCGTCATGTTGACGCTGGTCAAGATCGCCAACAACACAAAAGGCTGGTTTGAATAAGGGAGGGCATGCCATGAGAATCGTCATCATCGGTGCGGTCGCCGCCGGCAGCTCCGCCGCCGCCAAGGCGCGGCGGAACAGCGAGGACGCCGAAATCGTGGTTTATGAGAAGGACGGCTTCATTTCCTACTCAGGCTGCGGCATGCCCTATTACATCGGCGGGGTCGTCGAGAGCGCGGACGAACTGACACCGCGCGACCCCGCGTTCTTTAAGAGCAAGTACAACGTGGACATTCTGACGCGGCACGAAGTCCTTGCCATTTTGCCAAGCAAAAAAAGCATTGCGGTGAAGAACCTCGCGACCGGCGAGGTGTTTGAAGACCACTATGACAAGCTGGTGATCGCCACCGGCGCGCGGGCGTCTGTTCCGCCGGTCAAAGGCGCGGAGGGGGCGCATGTCTTCACCCTGCGCAATATCGGCGACATGCTTCGCATCAAGGCGTACATCGACGAAAACCATCCGAAGACAGCAGCCATCATCGGCACGGGCTTCATCGGGCTTGAGATGTGCGAGAATCTGAAGGCGCTGGGCATCGAGGTGACGCTGATTGAGAAGCTGCCCCAGGTGACGCCGGGCCTCGACGCGGACATGGCGGCGCATGTGCAGAATCACGTTGAGAAGAATGGTGTGCGCGTCCTGACCGGCGCATCCGTCATGGAAATCGCCGAAAAGCGCGTGGCCTTGGCGGAGGGGGCGGAAATCCCGGCGGACATGGTGCTGGTTTCCACCGGCATACGCCCCAATTCTGAACTGGCGGCTTCGGCCGGCATTGAACTGGGCGTGGCGGGCGCGATCCGGGTAAGCCCCAGGATGCAGACCAACATCCCGGACATTTACGCCTGCGGCGACTGTATCGAACATTTTCACGCAGTCACCCAAAAGCCCGTCTGGCGGCCGCTGGGTTCTACCGCCAACAAGACCGGCCGGATCGCGGGCGACAGCATGACCGGAGGAGACCTGGAATTTCGTGGCGTTATGGGAACGGGCATCTTTGGAATCTTTGGGTTGACCGTGGCGCAGACCGGCCTTTCCGAGCGGGAAGCGCGGGCGGAGGGGTACGACACCATCGTCTGCCACAACATCAAGCCCGACAAGCCGGAATACATGCATGGACGGGAAATGGTCATCAAGGGCGTCGCGGACAGGAAAACCGGGCGGCTGCTCGGCGCGCAGATTGTGGGCTTCGAAGGCGTCGACAAAAGAATCGACGTGTTCGTCACGGCGATTACGTTCAAGGCAAGCGCGGAGGACCTGTTCCACCTCGATCTCGCCTATGCCCCACCCTTTTCCACCACGAAAGACCCCGTCATGTACACCGGCATGATTCTTGACAACGCCATTCACAGGGCGAGGCCACTGATGACATCACAGGAACTGGACGCGCTGACCGCTTCCGGCGAAAAGTACCAGCTGATCGACACCCGAAGCGCTGCGCAGTATGGGAAGAGCCATGTCGAAGGGGCGATGAACATCCCCCACGCCGAACTGCGGGATGCCGTTCGCGGGCTGGACAGCAATTCCACCACCATCACCTACTGCAACAAGGGCACGACCGGCAATGCGGCGCAGAACATTCTGCTCGGCAAGGGCTTTAAGCGGGTGTACAATCTCTCCGGTGGAGAGAAGCAGTACAGGACGGCGCACAAGGAGACATAGCCCAAACGCGGGAATCAGAATCCAAACAGTCGATCTCTTGCATGGGATTAGCGCCACGAAGAAGTGCGGCGCATCCCGCAGCGGAACGGGCGGGCCAAAGATTTGCCGCTTCTCGCACTGTGAAAAAGGCGCCGTCCGGCCGGACGGCGCCACAGACCATCAACAAAGTCTCCGTAGGGTTTCAATCGTTCCCGGCGGCGTGTACGCCGGGAACGGGATGGTGCCACCAGTACAGATACTGGTAACGCT
>JAEZTD010000125.1 GCA_023443705.1 Bacillota bacterium
GCGCTGAAGCGCACCGGCCTTGTCGGCGTGGGCGTGCCGCTTAAGCGCGGCGAAACCACAACCGGCGCGGTGATGATGCTGGTGCCCCTCTACGAAGCGATGGTCGGCGCGAGCTCCTTGAACGGCGCGCTGATGATCTCGCTGATGCTCTCCCTCCCTGTGGTCACGGCGCTGGTCTACTACATCATCGGCCGCATTGTAAGCCCGCTCCGGCAGATGCGCGACGTGGCCGTGGGCATGGCGGGGGGCGACTTCTCCGCCCGCGCGGACGACGCCCAGCGGGGCGAGGTGGGCCAGCTCGGCCGGTCGCTCAACTACCTGTCGCAGGAGCTGTCGAAGTCCATCTCACAGCTCGTGGTGGAGCGGAACCGGCTGCGACAGACCATCGACGGCCTTTCGGAGGGCATCGCCGCGGTGGACGCGGCGGGCAACGTCACCCACCACAACCCGGCGCTGGACGCGCTCTTTCGCGCGCTGCCCCGAAACGAGGGCGGCGAGCGGCTGATGATGATCCCAGACCCCAATGTCTGGACGGACTTCGACCGGGCGGTCGCGGAGGCACAGCCCGTCTCGCGGAGACTTCAACTGCCCGACCGGGTGCTCGGCATGACCATCACGCCGCTGACCAATCAGGACGGCCAGGTCGCCGGCGCGGTGGGGCTTTTCCTGGACATCACCGAGAGCGAGCGCCTCGAGCGCACCCGGCGGGACTACGTGGCCAACGTCTCCCACGAGCTTCGCACGCCGCTGACCGCCATGCGCGCGCTGATCGAGCCGCTGTCCGAGGGCATGGTTCGGGACGAGGACACCAAGAAGCGCTACTACGCCATCATGCTTCGGGAGACGCTGCGCCTCTCCCGGCTCATCAACGACTTGATGGAGCTTTCCAGGCTTCAGAGCGGCCAGCTGTCCCTGGCCCCAAAAACCATGTGCCTGCGGGACATCCTGGACGACCTTGCCGAAAAATACACCGCCACCGCGCAGGAGCGTGGGCTCCATTTTCAGATGCTGATGGGCGAATTGCCCCAGGTGAACGCCAACCCCGACCGGGTGGAGCAGGTGCTGGTGATCCTCCTGGACAACGCGATGAAGTACACGCCGGAGGGCGGGCAGGTCTCCGTGGAGGCGGAAAGCGACGACGAGAAGGTCACGCTCTGCGTTCGGGACACCGGCATCGGCATCGACCCCGCCGACCAGCCCTACGTGTTTGACCGCTTCTACAAGGTGGACCGCGCCCACACGGGCCTCGGCAGCGGGCTGGGCTTGTCCATCGCCAGCGAGCTGATCAAGTCGATGGGCGAAACGATCTGGCTCAAAAGCGCGCCGGGCGAGGGCTCGCGCTTCTTCTTCACACTGAAACGCGCCTGACGCGGGCAGACAACCAGTTGTCATCTGCATCCTTTGATAAGCGAAGCACGCATGTTCCATGTGCGCTCAGACCATCAGCAAAGTCCCCGTAGGGTTTCAATCGTTCCCGGCGGCGTGTGCGCCGGGAACGGGACAGCGCCACCAGTACGCATGCTGGTGGCGCTCTCCGTACCTTTGGTCAGTGCGCCGCCCGGAAATCCGTGAGGATTTCAAGCGCACGCAGGGTTTCCCCTTCGCATCAAAAAAACCACGGGGTTTTTCGATGCCTTGAGCGCGCATGTTCCATGCGCGCTTCGCGTATCCCGCTATGTGCATCAGGCCGTTCGCGCCTCCGTCCTGGAGGAGAGGAGCGTGTAGACGAAGACGACGACAAGAACAATCGCCGCGCCGGACAGCGTGAGGAGGCCCGGCCATTCCCCGAGAAACAGGAAGCACCAGGTAGGGTTCAGGATGGGTTCCACATTGGCGACGATCGCCGCCGACAGCGGCGAAATCCCCCCGCGCATCCCGGCGCTGAAGAAGATGTACCCAAGCCCCAGGCACACGCCCATCAGCGCGGCCATCACCCATTCCATGGGATTGGCGCGGATCGCCGGGTCAAAGGGCATAAAGAAAAGCAGCGCGCAGCCGATCAAAGCGCCCAGGAACGTGTAGCTCAGTGCGTCGCAGTCGTCGCGCTGTCCGGCGAGGAACATCACTGAGTAGGTAACGGCGGACGTCAGGCTCAGAAGGTCGCCCAGCATACCGCCGCCCTCAAGCCCCTGCGCAAAGCACAGAACAATGCCCGTACCCGCCGCGAGCACCGTGCCCAGTTCCAGCCGGCTGGGGCGCTTGTGCCGGAAGAGAACGGAATACAGGATCACGAAGATGGGCATCGCGTACTGCAGCACGATCGCGTTGGCCGCGCTGGTGAGCTTATTGGCGAAGATGAAAAGGATCGCCGTCGTCAAAACGGCGCCCGCGCCGATCCAGGTGCCTTTCGTCAGCTTCGGGCGGAAGCTGCGCCGGGAAATCCCGACCAGAATGACGGCAATGATCGAACGGAAGCCCACGATGGAGATGGCGCTCCAGGGCACCATCTTGGACAAAAGCCCGGAAAAACTCCAGAGTGTGCAGGCCAGGGCGATTTGAAGGATCGCCGTCGTCTTTGGTTGCATGTTTCCCCTTTATCTTGCTCAAGGATAGAGCTTCAGCAGTTTTCTATTTTCCTTATGGAGAACGCTTCAAGATCCCCTTGTCCAGCGTGTATTCCGTCTCTCCCGCCTTCAGCCGCCCGCCGGTGAGCAGAGTTTTCATGTCCGCCGTCGTGATCTCGGCGTGGCCGTCCCTTTTGAGTGCGTCCCGCCAGACGGTGAACTTGCAGGCTTCCTTCCAGCGGGAACAGCCGAAAGCGCGGGAATTCTCCGTCACCTCGCCGCTGCCGCAGACGGGGCACTTCTCGCCCAGCCCTTTCTGGCGCGGCTTTGCCGCGCCCTTGCCCGCGCCGCGCCTTGCCTTGGACGGCTCCCGTTCAAAATGCGCCTCCGGCGCGCGCACGGCGGCCTCCACGAGAAAGCCGCTGTAGCGGCGGATGCCCTCCATGAAGCGGGCAGTGAGCCGCTCGGTCTCCGCCCCGTCCTTCTGGGCGGCGATGTCGTAGAGCGCCTTCTCCCAGCGCCCGGTGGTTTCGGGCGACGCGATCTCCTCCGGCGCGACCGCGATGAGCCCCTTGCCCTTGTCGGTCGATAAAAGCGCCTTCCCTCGTCGGGCGACGTAGCCGACCTCGATCAGCCGCTCGATGACGGCGGCGCGGGTGGCGGGCGTGCCGAGGCCGGAGCCCTTCATTCGCTCGCGGATCTCCTCATCCTCGATCAGCCTGCCCGCGTGCTCCATCATCGAAAGGAGCGACGCGTCGGTGTGGGGCGCGGGCGGCTTGGTCTTCTGCTGCTTGACCGAAACGCCCTGAACCGCCCGGGTCTCGCCCGGCTCGATGGGCGGCACCGGCGGCGCTTCCTTCTCGTCCGGCGCGTCGCGGTACAGCGCGCGCCAACCCTCGACTCGGGGCGTCACGCCGGAGGTTTTGAAGCCGTGGTCGCCGACCCTTGTCATGACCTCCGCCGATTCATATTCATAGTCCGGGTAATAGGCGGCGATCAGCCGCCGGGCGATGAGGTCGAAAACTTTGCGTTCCGTTTCCGGCAGGCGGGAGAGGTCCGCCTTCGAGCCGGTGGGGATGATGGCGTGGTGGTCGGTGACCTTGTCGTCCGCGAACACCCTGCCGAAGGATTTGGGCTTGTCCAGCGCGCCGCTCACAAAGGGCTGGTAGGCCTCCGGCAGCGCCTGCATGGCCCTTTTCGCGCCGGAGATCATGTCGCGGGGCAA
>JAEZTD010000151.1 GCA_023443705.1 Bacillota bacterium
TCTTCCAAAGGGCCGAGAGATTTTCGATTGAGAACAAGGAGCCGGAGCGAGGAAACCCTTCGGGATACGCCTTCGGCGTGAAATGCAGCGCTATTTTGAGCGGAAGGTGACACAGTTCTCGGCGAAAAGTTCCGGTCCGACGAAGAATTTATGTTTCGGATTGGTATTACGCCGGTCAAGATGCGGCGGATATGCCCGTCTGCACTTCGGTTCTACGGTTCGGTTCTAACGAAAAGGGCTTCAATTTCCGCCATCTGCGCCGGTTCCAGCGGGCCGAATTGAAGCGCAGCGGCGTTCTCCTCCGCCTGGCGCACGTTTTTGAATCCGGGGATTGGGATATTCCGCCCGCTCTTCGCCCACAGCCAGGCAAGCGCTCCCTGGGCAGTCGTTCGGCCGCCGCTTGTGAGAATCTCCCGGATGCTCTCGATTTTTCGGAGAAATTCGCGCTTCGGCTCGCCATTTTCAAAGTATTCCGTCCAGGCGTGGGCGGCAGATCGCACGTCATCGTTCGGGAAGCGCGTCTCGCCGTGGAATTTCCCGGAAAGAAACCCCATCGCCAGCGGCGCGTTGTTGATACAGGCTAGCCCGCGCGCCTCACAGGCGTCCGATACCGCCTGATCGTAGGTGAAGACGTTGGCCTTGGTCTGGATGACCGTCCCCCTCGTCCCCTCCGCAAAGGCACGCACGCTGTCCGCGCCGTAGGTGCTCCAGCCGTAGGTGCGGATCTTCCCCTCGTTCACAAGGCGGTCCATCTCCGAGAACAGCGGCTCAAACTGCCCCTCCGGGAGGGTGCCGTTGTGAATCTGGTAGAGATCCACATAGTCCGTCCCCAACCTCACGAGCGAAGCCTCCAGCGCCCGCCGGATGTACGCTGGCGACGTGTCCTCCCCAACCAATTCCCGCTTCTCGCGGTCATGCACAAAGCCGCCCTTCGTCGCGATGACGACCCTATCCCGCATGCCGCGGACCGCTCTTCCCAGCACCTCCTCGCTGTGGCCGGTGCCATAGGCATCCGCCGTGTCGAAGAAGTTGACGCCTATTTCCACCGCCCTGCGGATGGCCCGTACCGATTCTCCGTCATCCACATCTCCCCAGCCGTCGGACAGTCCGAACATCCGGAACGGCCCGCCGATGGCCCAGCACCCGAAACCCAAGGCACTCACCGCGATGCCGCTCTTCCCGAGCAATCTCTTTTCCGCCGCCATGCCCGAAACCTCCCCTTCGTCATTCAATCCAGATTCAGCCCATTCCAGGCCGCTTCCGCCTCGCGCCGCAGCTCCGCTTCGTCAAAGAGCTTTACCGACATGGAAAGGCCGATCATCAGGTAGTAATACGCGAGCGCCAGGCTCCGTGCGTTCTCGGCGCAAATCTCTCCGCTTCCCACGCCCTTTTCGATCCAGAGTCCAATGCGCTCAAGAAAGATGTCGTTGGTCTCGCGCGTCTTGAGGCCGATGTACTCCTTCAGAAACTCGGGGGGATAGTAGAAATACCGGTCCCAGAAGTACATGCGAAGATTGCCGTGGCAGTATCTGATAAACGATAGAAAAATGCGCTTCAGCCGCGCCACGGCGCCGTCGTCCGGTTCGGGCGCGGTGAGCTCGTCAATATAGCGCACATATTCGTCCAGAATCTCTTCGAAGATCGTCGCAAAGACGCGCTCCTTGCCGTCAAAATGTGCATACAGCGAGGCCTTCCGGATGCCCACCGCCTTGGCGATGTCGTCCATACTGCACCCTTCGTACCCCTTGTCGGTGAAAAGCTCCAACGCCCTGTCCAGAATGAGCCGCTTTGTCATGCGCACACCCCTCATGTTTTCACCGCGCCGCTGAAATCCGCCTCGGCGCCGCGAACTACCTACCGTTCGGTAGGTTCATCCTATCGCATCATCGGCAATAAATCAACCGCGTGGCCAGCCCGAAGAAATATTTAACAATATCAGGCGCGTTGGGCGCAAAAAAACCGGGCCTCGGCCCGGCTGTACCCGATCCCCGCCGGCGCTATCCCATCGCCAGCTGCGGCAAGAGCAGGTTGTTGAAGGAGAACTTCTCCTCCATGGTGGTTTTGAGCGTCGCCATGTACTGGCTCAGCTGGGAGAGTGCGTTGTCGGTACTCTGCCCCTTTACCACCAGCTTTTCAATGTCGTCCAGCGCCAGATTGATCTGCCGGTAGAGGTTTTCGTCCACAATCGAGGCGTTTTGCCCGTATTGACTTACCAGCACCTCGTTGAACGAACTCGCGGCGTACAGATACTGCCGCATGCCGGGCACCACATCGCCCGCGAGGTCGACGCTCGGCAGGCTGGCCTGATCAAACGTCCTTAGCGCCATATTGAGGTCGGTCTGGATGTGTCCGGCCATCAGGTTATAGCCGGCTTCCAGGCGCTTTGCGCGCTGGGTCAGCAGAATGCTGACAACCGAAAGCGCGATGGCAAGCGCGGCAAACACCGCGACGACCGCATACACCGGGTACAGCGTTGACCGGTGCGCGGTGGCGCGGGGGCGCTTCAAGCGAAAAAACCGCATAGCTCATTTCCCTTCTGTATACACTGGGTCGGTTGCATATCCACATATTCGGGTTATATTTGTAAATATTCTACATATTATAGAAATATTCCTGCCATCCTTTTAAACATCATGCAAAATATACTATACACCATGCACGCATATGCATCCTGGGTGCATATTTTCGTCAGAGTGCACAATAACCCCAAAATATGGAAATTGTGCGCGAATGCGGTGTAGCCGGGCTTCCGGCAGGAATTTTGCCACACGGCGAAGAATCAGATCAAGGCATGGAAAGGGGGCAAAAATATGCGGTTTGATCTATTGCATCCGGCGGATCAGCTGGTGATGCTGATGGAGCGAATCTACCACTACGGAATGACAACCACCTCCGGCGGCAATCTGTCCATCCGGGACGACAACGGGGACATCTGGATCACCCCGTCCGGCATCGACAAGGCCAGCCTGACCAGAAACGACATTATTCAGGTCAAACCCGACGGCGCGATGATCGGCCCGCACAAGCCCTCGGTGGAGCTACCCTTTCACCGGGAGATCTACCGCGTGCGCCCGGATCTCAAGGGCATCGTCCACGCGCACCCGCCGACGCTGGTGGCCTTTTCTCTGGCGCGAAAGATACCAAACGTCCGCCTGGTGCCCAACGCGGCGCTTGTCTGCGGCGAGGTGGGCATGGCGAAGTACGACGTGCCCGGCAGCGAGCAGCTTGGCCGGAACATCGCGCTGGAGTTCGAAAAGGGGCACAACACGGTGCTGCTTGAAAACCACGGCGTGGTCTGCGGCGGCCGGGACGTGTTCCGCGCCTTCATGGCATTTGAGACGCTGGACTTCTGCGGCCGGCTCGAAATCGACGCCAACAAGCTGGGCACGCCCCGGACGCTGACCGACGCCGAAATTCAGCTGGACAGCTCCAAATCGCACCCGCCGCTGGACGCCTTCGTGCCCGGCGTCTTCTCCAGCGAAGAGCGCGCCGCCCGCCGCGACATGTGCAAGCTGATCCACCGCGCCTACGACCAGAAGCTGTTCACCAGCACCCAGGGCACCTTCTCCCAGCGCCTCTCGGACGGCTCGTTCCTGATCACCCCCTACATGAAGGACCGGAAGTACCTGGACATCGAGGACCTGGTGCGCATCAAGGGCGGCATGTGCGAGACGGGCAAGACGCCCAGCCGGTCGGCGCCGCTCCATGAGCGCATCTACGCGCTGCACCCGGAGATCGGCTCGGTCATCATCGCCCATCCGCCGGCCATCATGGCCTTCGCGGTGACCGAGGTCCCCTTCGATTCCCGACTGATCCCGGAGAGCTACATCATGCTGCGCAGCGTGCCGAGGCTGCCTTACGCCTCCAGCACGCTGGATGTGGAGGGCACGGCCCGCGCTTTCTCGAATACGTCGCCTGTCATCATCGTGGACAACCAGTGCGCTATCGTGTCCGGCGCGTCGCTCCTCAACGCATTTGACCGGCTGGAGGTTCTTGAATACAGCGCCGGAGCGGTCATCGCTTCAAAGGATCTGGGCGGCGTGGTGCCCATCAGCCCCGAGGAAGTCGAAGCCATCGAGGTGGCGTTTCATTTGAAATGATGGCTCCTGTCATTCGACCAAACGGGCAAAAATAAAACGCATCTCCCTTATCCATCGCTCTGCACGCCGGACGCATGGGGCGTTAAAAACCGACATAGTTTTTAACGCCCCTTTTGCCAACATATCCGGTACGCAAATCATCGGGCATGGACGAAGCGCCCATGCTATCCTTGCGTTGAAAGGAGCTGAAACATGGATTCGCTGAAACAGTTGAACCTCGCCATGCGGTACATCGAAGAGCACCTGATAGAGGAAATCGATCCCGATGCGCTCTCGCGCATCGCCTGCTGCTCCGAGTATCATTTCCGGCGGATCTTCTCGTTCCTGGCGGGCATGCCTCTTGGTGAATACATCCGCAAACGCCGTCTGTCGCTGGCTGCGGAAGCACTCGCCTCAGATGAGGCGAAGGTTATCGACGTGGCGCTCAAACTGGGCTATGAATCGTCCGATGCTTTTTCAAGGGCATTTCAGGCCATGCACGGCATTGCACCTTCGCAGATTCGCAGAGGGGCCGCGATGGTCAAGGCGTTTCCGCCGATGACGTTCCAGCTCAAAATATCGGGAGGGATTGTGATGGATTACCGAATTGTCAAATTAGCCGCCTTCAATATCGTGGGCGTCGGGAAGCAGATCGAACTGGTGTATGAAGGCATCAACCCGCAGATGGATTCCTTGTGGGCGCAGCTTACGCCGGAGGTGATCGAGCGGCTGAAGGCGCTTTCAAACGCTCAACCCTCGGGCATCCTGTGCGTCTCCGCAAATTTTGCACAGGGGCGTGCGGAGGGTACGCTGCTCGACCAGTACGTCGGCGTTGCCTCCACCGCCGAAGCACCCGAGGGCTTCGCCTCGCTGGCCGTACCACCGCACACCTGGGCGGTCTTTACTGCGAAGGGCAGGTTCCCGGAGGCGCTGCAGGACCTATGGGGCAGAATCTTCGCGGAGTGGTTCCCTTCCTCCGGCTACGAGATGACCGGCGGGCCGGAGATTCTGTGGAATGAAGGGCCGGACACCTCGAAACCGGAATTCAAAAGCGAAATCTGGATCCCTGTCCAGGCGCAGACCATACCCTGACAAATTCGCGCCCGGCATTTTTGCCGGGCGCTTTTGAGTATTGAAAATCTCAGTGGGACGATCGATAAGATGGTTTCCCCTCAGCGCTTCGCCTGGAAGCGACCTTTATAGTTTACGCCCTGTGGGAAAGTCGGCCCTTGAGGTATCGCCACCCCTCCCGGACCACGTCGCCGGGCGAGGTCAGGCACATCATCGCCGCTGCGCCCAGCATGGGCAGAATCCGCCGGTCGCGAAGGTGTACCACCGTCAATACCGCGTGGTGACGAAAGCGGACGAAGCGCCGTTCCCGGGGCGTCAGGCGGTCAAAGTACCTCTTTTTGAATTCGTACAGCGCGTTTTCGCCCCTTACTTTTCCGGGGCCGGAGGAGATGCGCCCCTCGTCGTGGTAATGGGCGATGATGTAGTCGCCGGGCAGGTAGCCGATTTTCAGCCCCTGTTCGATGGTGCGCTGCATCAGGTAGAACTCCTGCCCGGTGGCCGCCTTCTGAAAGCCGCCGATTCTGCGAAGCGCCTCGCCGCGGTACATGAAGGTGGTGGTGCCGGTCATGTGGCGCAGCATGTGGTATTTGAAAAGGCTGTCCCTGTCGAAGGCGGGGATGTCCCCAAAGTGGCGGTAGTCCATCACGCGGCCGTCGTCTGATACCAGCTTGAAGTCCGAGAAGCTCATGTCGAGATCGTCTTTCAGCATCAGTGCCATCTGTGCCGCCGTCTTTTCGGGGTGGAATTCGTCGTCGTCGTCGAGAAACGCGAGGTACTCGCCCCTTGCGGCCCGGACGCCTTCGTTCCTGGCCTCCGAGCCGCCGAGGTTGACCGGGTTCACCACCGCGCGCACCCGGGCATCGCCCGCGTATTCGGCGAGGAGCGCCGAAAGCGCGCCCCGGGCGGGCGAGCCGGGCGGGTTGTCGTCCACCACGACGACTTCGATGTTTTCATAGGTCTGCCCCAGTGCGGAATCAATCGCCCGCCGGACAAACGCCGCCGGGCGGTTGTAGCTTGGGATGATGATGCTGACGAGCGGCTTCATACAACGGCCCCTTCGTGAATGCTACGTTTGCGTAGTATTGCATACCCCGAACACTCTACCACGCCCGGCCGCTCAAGTCAAGCAAACGCCGCGAGGCAAGCATGCGTAAAGCGCCCGTACCGATTCAGTCCATGCTCGTTTTACTAAACTTCCGGTCACATAATATTTAACGCTCCACAGCGCCCAAAACAATTGACAAAATCCGCGCCGGATGGTTTAATATAAATCGTTTGTCTGTTTATTATTTTAAACTCGCATACGGGAGGTCCGCCATGAGAATCGGCGAGAAGATCAAGCGGCTCAGGCTCCAGCGCGGCCTTACGCAGGAAGAAGTGGCCGACCGGTGCGAACTTTCAAAGGGGTTTATTTCGCTCCTTGAGCGGGACCTCACCAGCCCTTCGGTGGCGACGCTCACCGATGTTCTGGAGTGCCTCGGCACCGACCTTCCCCAGTTTTTCAGCGAAAACGCGGAGAAAAAAGTCGTGTTCTCCGAGGCCGACACCTCCGTCAAGTATGACGACGAAACCCTGAAGGGCTCCATCCGCTGGCTGGTGCCCAGCGCCCAAAAAAACCGCATGGAGCCGATCCTCGTGGAAATCGGCCCCGGCGGCGAGACGATCGAGGACGACCCTCACGAGGGCGAGGAATTCGGCTACGTGCTCACCGGCGGCATCCAGATCGTGCTGGGCGACCGGGCATTCCGGGCCCGCAAGGACGAGAGCTTCTGCTACGAGCCCACCGCCGTGCACAAGCTGGTCAACCCCGGCAAGACCGTGGCCCGGGTGCTCTGGGTGGCGACGCCGCCCAGCTTCTGATTCTGACTTAAAGGGGCTTCCGCCATGATTGAAGATACGCGCCTGATCGAGCTGGTCGGCATCACCAAGGATTTTGACGGCACGGCCGCGCTCAAGGACATCAACCTCTACATAAGAAAGCGCGAGTTCGTGACGCTGCTGGGCCCTTCGGGCTGCGGGAAGACCACGATGCTGCGCATCATCGGCGGCTTCGAATACCCGACGGAGGGGACGCTTCTTTTTGAGGGCAAGGACATCGCTTCCGTCCCGCCCTACAAGCGGCGCGTCAACACGGTGTTTCAGAAGTACGCGCTGTTTCCGCACCTCAACGTCTACGACAACATCGCCTTCGGGCTGAAGCTCAAGAAGATGTCCAAGGGCGAAATCGCAAAGCGCGTCACGCGCATGCTGAAGCTGGTCAAGATGACCGGCTACGAAAAGCGCGCGGTGGATTCCCTCTCCGGCGGGCAGCAACAGCGCATCGCCATCGCGCGGGCACTGGTCAACGAACCGGAGGTGCTGCTCTTGGACGAGCCACTGGGCGCGCTCGATCTCAAGCTGCGCAAGGAAATGCAGCTGGAGCTTAAAAGCATGCAGCAGGAGCTGGGCATCACCTTCATCTTCGTCACCCACGACCAGGAGGAAGCCCTCACGATGTCCGACACCATCGTGGTGATGAACGAGGGCCGCATCCAGCAGGTGGGCGACCCCAAGCGCATCTACGACGAGCCGAAGAACGCCTTCGTGGCCGACTTCATCGGCGAGAGCAACATCCTCTCCGGCGTGATGCTGGAGGACGAACTGGTCGAAATGTGCGGCGAAAAATTCCCCTGCGTGGACGCGGGCTTCGCGCCCAACCAGCCGGTGGACGTGGTCGTCCGCCCGGAGGACATCATGCTGGTGGGCGAGGACGTGGGCATGCTGACCGGCGAAGTCAAGAGCGTGCTCTTTAAGGGCGTGCACTACGAAATGATGATTTCCGCCGGCGGATTCGACTGGAAGGTTCACTCCACCACCATGCAGCCGGCGGGTTCCACCGTGGGGCTTTCGATCGTGCCCTTCAACATCCACATCATGCGGCGGCAAGCGAAGAAGGAGGAGCCGTCATGAAGCGCAGCGCCTTCGCCGGCCCCTATGTCGCGTGGATGGTGCTGTTTACGGTGGCGCCGCTCCTCTTTGTGGTCTACTTCGCCTTCAAGGGCGACGCCGGCTTCACATTCCAGAACGTTCAGAAATTTCTGGACCCGGTGTACCTGGGCGTACTGTGGCGCAGCCTGTACCTCGCGGTCTACTGTACGCTGTTCTGCCTCGTAATCGGCTATCCGGCGGCGTACTTTCTCGCCAGCAAGGATTTCGCGAAGAACCAGGCGCTGTTCATTCTGATCCTCCTGCCGATGTGGATGAACTTCCTCTTGCGCACCTACGCGATGATGTCCCTCATGGAAGACAGCGGCATCATCAACCAGCTTTTGAAGCGCGTGGGGCTCCAGCCTATTTCGATGATCGGCACCGAGGGCGCGGTTCTGACCGGCATGGTGTACAACTTCGTGCCGTTCATGATTCTGCCGATCTACACCGCGCTCAAGAAGATGGACGAGCGCATCATCGAGGCCGCGGAGGACCTGGGCGCGAACCCGGTGAACGTGTTCCGCCGGGTGGTGCTGCCGCTGTCGCTGCCGGGCGTGATCTCCGGGATCACGATGGTGTTCATGCCGGCGGTGACGACCTTCGCCATCTCGCGGCTCCTGGGCAGCGGCAACTTCTGGCTGTTCGGCGACATCATCGAGCGCCAGTTTTTGGAGGCCAACGACTGGAACTTCGGTTCGGCGCTGTCCCTCGTGATGATGCTGCTCATCATTGCGTCGATCGGCCTTCTGAACCGGATTGATCCCAAAAAGGAAGGGAGTGGCGCCTGGTGAGAAAGTTCTTTCGCGGCACATACCTGGGGCTTCTCCTCGCCTTCCTGTACTCCCCCATCGTGGTGATGATCGTGCTTTCTTTCAACGAATCGAAGTCCCGCGCCAAGTGGGGCGGGTTCTCGCTTCGGTGGTACGAGCGGCTTTTTACCCGGGCGGACATCATGCAGGTACTCTACATGACCATCCTGATCGCGCTGATCGCGACGGCGGTGGCCACGGTACTCGGTACACTGGCCGCCATTGGCATCCATGCGATGAAGAGCCGCAACGCCAACCTGATCATGAACATTTCCTACCTGCCCATGACCACGCCGGACATCGTGACGGGTGTCTCGCTGATGCTGATGTTCGTATTCATCAAGGTCCCTCTGGGCTACGGCACAATGCTCTTGGCCCACATCGCCTTCGACACGCCCTACGTGCTGTTTTCGGTTCTGCCGAAGCTCCGCCAAATGAACGTGAACCTGTACGAGGCGGCGCTGGACCTCGGCTGCACGCCGATGCGTGCGGTCCGAAAGGTAATTCTGCCGGAGATCATGCCCGGCGTCGTCACCGGCGCGCTGCTGGCTTTTACGATGTCGCTGGACGACTTCGTCATCAGCTACTTCACGTCGAACACGGACCGGAACCTCTCCATGATCATCTACGCCGCGGCGCGCAAGGGCATCGAGCCCACGATCTACGCGCTGTCCACGCTGATGTTCCTGGCGGTTCTGGTGCTGCTCCTGATCGTCAACAAGCGCTCGTCGCTTGAAAACGTATCCTGATTCCAATTTACGGAGGTATGGGGAGATGAAAAAACTCGTCGCCGCGGTTCTCGTACTTGTGGCCCTGTCGATTGGCGCCGGCGCGCTGGCCGAGGGCACGATCACCGTGTTCAACTGGTACGACTACATCGATGAATCGGTGATCTCGATGTTCGAACAGGAGACCGGCATTTCGGTCAAGTACGCCAACTTCACGACCAACGAGGAAATGTACGCAAAGCTCTCCAGCGGCGCGGGCGAGTACGACGTGATCTTCCCGTCGGACTACATCATCGAGCGGATGATCAAAGAGGACATGCTGGAGAAGCTGGACATGGCCCTGCTTCCCAACGCCTCCGGCGTCGTGGAGTGGCTCAAAACGCCCGACTACGACCCCGAGGGCGCCTACTCTGTCCCCTACATGTGGGGCACGGTGGGCATTCTCTACAACACCACCATGTTGGAAGGCGAAATCGACTCCTGGACGTCCATCTTTGACGCCGCCAACCAGAAGAGCGTGTTCATGCTGGATTCCATCCGGGATTCCCTCGGCATCGCGCTGAAGTATCTGGGATACTCGATGAACACAAAGGAACCGGAGGCGCTGGAAGCCGCCAAACAGCTTCTGCTCCAGCAGAAGGCCGACAACATCGTCAAGGGCTACCTTGTGGATGAGGTCAAGGACAAGATGGTGGCCGGCGAAGCGCCGATGGCCGTGGTCTGGTCCGGCGACGCGCTGTACGCGATGGACCAGTCCGAAGACCTCGCCTACATCGTGCCCAAGGAAGGCTCGAACGTCTGGGTGGACGGCATGTGCATCCCCAAGAACGCCAAGAACAAGGAGCTCGCCCAGCAGTTCATCAACTTCATGTGCCGCCCGGACATCGCCCGCATGAACATGGAGTACATCTACTACTCCACCCCCATCCAGGCGGTCATCGACGAGATGGACGAAGCGGAGAAGTCCAACGCAACGCTGAACCCGCCGGAGGACGTTATCGCCCGCTGCGAGTTCTTCCACGACATCTCCGCCGACATGGCGCTGTACGACCAGATCTGGATGGAGATCCGGAGCTGACCCTTTTTCCAAACGGCAAAGACAAATGCGGCCCGCGATTCTTCGCGGGCCGTTCCGTTTCCCTTTATGCACCGCATGCGGCGGCTGTTATCGATTTTCGGGAGGCATGGCGCGCTGTTGAAAAAATCGCTTTTCAATCAGGAAGGTGGAAAGCGGCTTCTGGACGAAGCCATATCCGGTAGGCTGCCGCTCTAGCCGCTGTGGCGCGGCGCCCGGGTGACCTTGTCGATGGCGTGCATGATTTCCGTGACGACGACCGCCTGCATCTGCGATGTCAGAAGTTCAAACTCCATCATCGCCTCGCCGGCCTGGGTTACCACATATTTGGGCGGAAGGTTGTTCAGCGCCAGCGCGCGCACATCGGCGCAGCAGCGTTCGCAGGTGCACATTCCGGCCCTTCTCATCAGCTTCAGAAGCTTTAGATTAACGACCTGCTCCATCACGTTGATGGAAAGATACACTTCCTTGACCACACGTAGTCCTTTCCACGGCATAGCCACGAGGCACGCCTAAACCCTTTCCTTCATTGAGCCTTGACCTGCCAGATTCCCGGCCCAGACGGGTTCCGGTTCTGACAGTGCAAAGAGAAGCCGAGAGGCGCTTTTACAAATTATAACGCATACTTCTCCATAAGTCAAAGTATTTTGTTCGGGCTCTGAAAAAATTGACATTCGATCCCGCCACCGTTGCTGCAGTAAGCCCCCGGTTCCCAAGCGTCGGAAACCGGGGGCTCGCGGGGTCTTTGGGCTACGGCTTCGGTGCGTCGCACACGGTGCAGCGCACGTACATGCGGGCCAGCGCGGTTTTCAGCGTGATCTTCATCGTGTTGTGAACGCCGTCACAATTCACCTTGCTGTGATACTTGAGACCTGCGGGCGTCACATAGACTTGGGTGGTCTGGCTCTTGAAGCAGGTCGGGCAGGGGGTCTTTCCGTACTTCTTGGCGGTGGTCAGCGCGACCTTCTTGGCGTTCTTTGCGTCGCTGGTCTTACAGCCGCTCTTGTGGTAGTACCTTCCGCTGAGCGTGGAGTAGACGTAGGCGGCGCTGGAAGCGCTGGTCTTGGACTTCATGCAGACCGGACAGGCCGTCTTCCCCGCCGACTTGGCCGTCGCCATCGTCACCTTCCGGGCGTTCTTCATGCCGGAACAATCCGCCTTGGCGTGGTAGTACCGGCCTCCGGTGGTGGCGTAGACGGTGGTCTTGGCCTCCTGGGAGACCTGCGCCTGCTTCTTCATGCAGACCGGACAGGGTGTCTGCTTGCGCTTTTGGGCGGTGGCCAGCGTGACACGCGTCGCATTCTTCATGCCGGAGCAATCCGCTTTGGCATGGTAGTATTTGCCGCCCACCGTGGAGTAGTAGTACGTCGCGGCGGTGCTCTTCATGCAGACCGGGCAGGCGGTCTTCCCGGCCTTCTTGGCCGTGGCCAGCGTCAGCTTCCGGGCGTCCTTCATGCCGGAGCAGTCCGACTTGGCATGGTAGTACTTGCCGGCCGCCGTCGCGTAGACGTAGGAGGTGGTGGACGCCTTCACGCACACCGGGCAGGGCTGCTTGCCCTTGGACTTGGCTGTGGCAAGCGTGATCTTGCGGGCGTCCTTCATGCCGGAGCAGTTGGACTTTGTATGGTAATACTTGCCGGCCGTCGTCGCATAGTAGACCGTGGAAGACTTGGCCGTGGTGCCGATGCACACCGGGCAGGGCTTCTGTCCGCGTTTCTTGGCGGTGGCCAGCGTAATCTTCCGGGCGTTTTTCATGCCCGAGCAGGTGGGGTTCACATGGTAATACTTGCCGGCGGTCGTGCTGTAGTAGGTCTTGGTGGCGGCGGTTTTGCCGGACTTTGCCACACACTTCGGACACGGCTTCTTGCCCGCTTTCTGGGCAGCAGCCTTCGTGATCCGCTGGGCGTTTTTCATGCCCGAGCAGTTTTTGTCGGTATGGTAGTAATCGCCGCCCTTGGTGGCGAAGTATGCGCCAATGCACACCGGGCAGGCGGTCTTGCCCGCCTTCTGCGCCTGGGCCAGCGTGACGACCTGCGCGTTCTTCATGCCCGAGCAGGTGTTCGTCTTGTGGTAGTACCTGCCGCTCTTTGTGGCGTAGTACTTGGTACCGGCAGACTGTTCGCCGTAGCACACCGGGCAGGCCGTGAGGCCGCGGTTTCGGGCGATGTCTATGGAAACCTTGCTCGCGGTGCCGACGATGTTGGTGCAGGTATCGTTCTTGTGGTAATAACTGCCGCTGTTGGCCGCATAGACGTAGGTGGTGTCCTCATCTTCAGCAGTGTCGGTGTCGTCCTCGCCGCCGATTATGATGTCGTCGCCGGTACTGCCGTCCGGCCGCGGGGTCGCCACGGCCGCACCGGGCGCAGGCGTCTCTTCGGCCTGGTCGGGGGTGGTGGTCAGATCGCCCGTCAGGACACCCGCCGCAGGCGTCGGCGTCGCGCCGACGACGATGGATTCCGGCGCCTGAATGTTGCCCACGCCAACGGTCTGGTCGGCGCTCTGGCCGAACATGGAAGAGAACAGCCAGATCAGGAGCACGATGAACCAGACTGCCGAAGCACCCATCACAATCATGCGGGTTCTGGGCTCCAGCCGCTCGCGTTTCCAGAGAATCCAGATGCCCAGCGGCGGCAGCACCACGAGCAGAAGCCACATCAGCCAATCGCTCTGATAGAGCACATCGTAACGGCCTGCGGGCGCGTTTTCATCCGGATAGTAGCCGGCGGGCTCGTAGTCCCCATCCTGCGGCGGATAAGGATCTCCCTGATCGTAGCCGCGGCCGTAGGGGTTGTAGTCACCCGCAGGCTCGCCCGGATAGCGGTCCTCCGAGCCGTAACCCGCAGTAGGCTGCGCTTCGTCCTTCGCATCCCCCTGGCGTTCAAAAGAAAGGCGGTGAATCTCCCCGTCGCCCCATTTATACGCGATGCCGCGCTTCGACCAATGCAGTTTCAGCCTGCCGAATTGCTTTGTTGCCATTCTTCAACCACCTTTTCTCGCGTGCCCTTTAGCTAAAGACGTGCGCCTCGTCCGGATAGGTAACATCAATCGAGCGCATGCTCGCGCTTCGTAATGAAAAGTGTACAACAAAACACACCTCCAGTCAATATCGGTTGGACGCAAAACCACTGGTTATTGTTTCATATAAACGCTATTTCGTAAAATAAGGAAGGAAATCCCGCGCCGGGCGCGCCGCCGGAGCAGACATCCGGCGTAACTGTGTGCCGTTGGCATCGTCACCGAGACGCTCTTTCGCTCCGCTTCGGGATAATCCGGCCCCGGTTTCTCCGCCTGCGGTGCGAAATCCACGCGGCGCGTCGCGAGCGGGCAGTATATGCAAAAACCGTCATTCGTGGTATAATATATTTAAACGCCAGAAATGGAGTTGATTCAATGCATTCAAACAGGCGGCGCGGCTACAAATCGCTTCCCCGCCAGGTACGCCTTGCGCTGTTCATCGCGGCGCTTGTCTTGGTCGCGGTTTTGGTTCTTCTGCTTGCACGCTGCTCCACGCCGGCGCCCAGCATTACGGTCATGGGGCCGACGCCCGGGCCGACTGTGGACGTCTTTGCCGAGACCACCCCGCCCCAAGAAACCCAAAGCGAAGCTGAAGACGAGGGCGAGAAGGGCGGCGACGCCTCCGCCGACGCGCCCGACGAGGAAGTCGACGTGGAGGCCGACCTTTCCGCGCAAAGCGCCCAGACCACCGGTGCCAAGCGCAAAGCAGTCATCCGCTCCTTCGGCGACATCATCATCCACGAGCCGCTCTACAAAACCGCTTACGACAGCGCCGAAAAAACCTTTGACTTTTCGCCCTATTTTTCGTTGATCTCCGACTCACTGTCGAAGGCGGACTACACCGTCGGCAATGTGGACGGGCCGATGGGCGGCAGGGGCAGCCGCGGCTACCGGTTCTACCCACAGTTCAACACGCCGCCGCACCTTCTCTACGCCCTCAAGGACAGCGGCGTGGACATGCTGACCCTTGCCAACAACCACGCGCTGGATACCTTCTTCGACGGGCTCAAGCGCCAGATCGACAACGTGGAAAAGGTCGGCATTGATCACGTCGGCGCCTACCGCACGCAGGAGGAATACGACACGCCGAAGGTCGTGGACATCAAGGGCATCAAGGTGGGCTTCACCAATTACACGGTCTCCACCAACAACCTCGAAAACAGCTCCGCCAAGGAAGCCACCATCTACGGCCTGCGCACCACGCGCAACTCCAGCCCCACGAAGGACATCGCCGCGCTTCGAAGCGCCGGCGCGGAATTCGTGGTGGTCTACATGCACTGGGGCGAGGAATATGAGCGCGCCGTCGACAACAGCCAGAAGAATATGGCCAAAAAGCTGATCGCCGCAGGGGCGGACATGATCATCGGCGGTCATCCCCACGTGGTGCAGTCCATTGACACCGTAAAGGCGAAGGGCGCGGACGGCAACACCCGCAGCGGCTTGGTCGTCTATTCGATGGGCAATTTTTTGAGCGATCAGAGGACGCGGTACCGGGACAGCGGCATCATCTTCGAGTTCACGCTGGTGGACGACGGCTCCGGCGTGGTCAAGGCTGCCTCGCCGCGCTACGTGCCGACGTATGTGTGGCGCGTCAAGAAGGGCGACGGGTACGATTACAGGGTCGTCGCCTGCGGCGAGACGATCGAAAACCGGCCCGACTCCATGGACGACAACACGTACAAGCGCGTCAAGCAGGTGTGGAACGAGCTCAAGAATCTGATCGGCGACGAAGCCGGCATTGCCAAGTCCTGACCCGCATACCTTCCCCCGGGGAGGTGCGCATATGCGAGAAGATGTGGTGAATCCAGGCGAAGGGCTGGACGCGCTGGCCGCGAGGCTGGGCGTTCCCGCCTGCATGCTGCTTCGTGCCAACAGGCTCTTCAGCCCCGCGTGGCTGATGCCCGGCCGTGTGATCCGGGTGCCGGCGGGCGATTTCTGCCGGACGGACGACTTCGTTTGCCCGGCTCAGGCGCTGGACAGACCGGCGCGGGAGGATGGTTCTTGACGGACTTTACAAAGGCGCTGCTTTGCTGGCACGACGAAAACGCCCGGCCGCTTCCGTGGCGACTGGAAAAAGATCCCTATAAAATCTGGCTTTCCGAGATTATGCTTCAGCAGACCCGCGCCGAGACGGTCGTCGGCTACTACGGGCGGTTCCTGGACCGCTTCCCGACGGTCTCGGCGCTGGCCGAAGCCGAAGCGGTGGAGGTATTAAAGCTCTGGGAGGGCCTCGGGTACTATTCCCGGGCCAGGAACCTGATGAAGGCCGCGAAGGCCGTGGCGGCCGCGGGCGGCTTTCCGCGGGATGTCAAGGGGCTTCGCGCGCTTCCCGGCGTAGGCGAATACACCGCCGGGGCGATCGCGTCTATCGCCTTCGGACTCGCGGAACCCGCCATCGACGGCAACCAGATTCGCGTACTCAGTCGGGTCTTCGGCATCCGCGTGAGCGCCGTTTCGCCCGAAGGCAGGCGCGCGCTCCGGCAAGCCGCTGCGCTGGCAATCCCGGCGGAGCGGCCCGGCGACTTCAACCAAGCGATGATGGGGCTGGGCGCCATGATCTGTACCCCCAGGCCCGATTGCCCGCGCTGTCCCGTCAGCGGCTTCTGCGACGCCTTCCGGGTCGGCGACGCCGCATCGCTGCCGGTATTGCCGCCTAAGGCGGACAAGCGTACCGAGCAGCGGGCGGTGGCGCTGGTCTTCCGGGAAAAAACGGTGCTGGTCAGAAGGCGGCCGGACGAGGGGCTCCTCGCGGGGCTCTACGAGTTCCCCGGCTTTTCCGGCGCGAAAACCGCCGCCGAGGTGCGCGCGGCGCTTCACGAGATCGGTGTATCGCCAAAAAACCTACGCCCCGGCGGCTCGGCGCGGCACGTGTTCACCCATCTGGTCTGGCGGATGGACGGATGGCTCTGCGAGGCGGACGGCGCGGCCGAGGGCGAGTTCGTCAGCGCCGAAGCCCTGGATGCGCTGCCCTTCCCCACCGCGCTCAGGGCTTTCCGGGAGATGGCGCTTTCGGCGCTCAGGGAAGGCGCGCGCTGACTCGACCACGACGCAAACAACCGGCAAAGGAGCCGGGGCAGATATTGAAAGGGATGATGGTATGGCACTCTTGGGCGGAAACGACAAGGAGCGGGCGCGCAAGGCCAACCTGAAGGAGTTGGAAGACAAGCGCATCGCCTTCGCGGAAGCCAACGCGGGGCTCCGGGTGGAGCGGACGCTCCTGGTGCAGTTCGGGGGCGGCTTCAAGGGCGTGGGCCTTGGCCCGAAGGGCATATACCTGTTCGCCGGCCCCGGCCC
>JAEZTD010000177.1 GCA_023443705.1 Bacillota bacterium
CCAACTTTCATTTCTTATCAGCCAAAAGCGGCAAAAAACGTCCTGTTTTATCACGAAGCTCCCACACTGGAGCTTGCGCTGCAGATGATGCGCCGCGGGCTTACGCATTTGTTGACCCCGCCCGTCAATCCCTTCCAGCTTTTGTGCTATCTTGATGTCAATCCTGCAGAAAACGATATGCGCCTGATGATGCAGGAAGTACGTGCATACATTGACCGGCATTTTATGGAGCCGATTTCAGTTGGAGAACTTGCGGAACGCTTCTGCATCAACGCCTGCAGGCTTTCCTCACTATTTAAGCGATACGAAGCCGAAGGTCTGAACCGCTATATTACGCTTTTGAGGCTGAACCACGCGAAAGACCTGCTGCTTGCGACTGAAAAGCCCATCCCCGAAATCGCGGCTCTTTCCGGGTTTTCCAGTTCCAAATATTTTGCCGCTGTATTTAAGAACGAAGCTGGCATTCCGCCGGATGCGTTTCGCAAGGAACGCAAACGCACGCAGTAGAGCGCCCACAAAAAAAACGCCGCGGCACAGATGTGCGCGGCGTTTTTTGTGGTGCAGGTAAAACTAGAGGGCAAATACCACCTTCATCGCCTTGCCTTCTACTGCAAGCTGTACGCCCTGGTGGAATTCTTCGAGGGGCAGCACATGCGTGACCAGCTTTTCTCCAGGAATCTTTCCCGCAGAAATCAAATCCAGCGAAAGAATATGGTGCTTAGGCGCAAAACCCGTGGTGCCGATAACGGTCAGTGCTTTGTAATGGATCAGATTCGTGTCGATCGTTACATCGCTTCCGCCATGCGGTAACCCGCCAAAGAAGGCGATGCGTCCGCCCTTTTTAGCGACCTCAATCGCCTGCACCTGTGTTGCGGCCACAGGGTTTGCTGTGATGACAACATCAGCGCCTCTGCCGTCGGTCAGCCTCCGCACTTCCTCCACAAGATCCACCTCGGAAGCGTTTACCAAATGATCGGGCTCAAAGGCGCGGCAGATATCAAGACGCGCTTGCAGTACATCCGCCACGATGATCTTTTTTGCACCGCGTGCTTTTGCGACGCAGATGTGAATGCTGCCAATAGGACCCGTGCCGATAATGAGCACCGTATCCCCCATGCCTACGCCCAATTTTTCCTGGGCATTGATGCAGGAGGAGGGCGGCTCCCCGATCGCCGCGTACTGGTGCGGTATGCCTTCAGGTATACGCTGTATGGTGCCAAGGCGCAGGGCCTCCGGAGGAATGGCCATATATTCCGCAAAGCCGCCCGCCCAATGCTGTGCAAGCTCACGGATGTTTTCACAGAACTCCAGCCTGCCCGTACGGCAGAATTCGCACTCCCCGCAGTAGACATTCGGCGCGATGGCAAGCGCATCCCCCACCGTATACGGCCCACGATAAAGCGGGCCTGTTTCCGACACAATACCGCTGACCTCGTGCCCGATCACGGCGGGCAGCTTCACATGCCGGTGTCCGCTGCGAAGCGTTCTCAGATCGCTTCCGCAAAGGCCACAATATTCCACTTTAATCAGAATGCCTTCATCCGGGCAGGAAGGCTTTTCAATTTCTCGCAAATGATATTCGCCCGGGCTTTCAAGCACGATTGCTTTCATGTTTTTCTATTCGCCGCGCAGCATGCGCGGTATCTCCTTTATCCGCTTTTTGGTCAGTATTTGTTGATCAAAATACTTTCGTTGGATTCTTCCATTGCGCGGGCAAGCGCCTCATCGGACATGATCAGGCTGACATAGAGGGATTCCACGATGCACAGCTCCGCCACGCGCTTTGAAATGACCTCGCCGTTCTTGCTTTCCGTAAAGGAAGCCGTAAACAGCACAACATCCGCATTTTTTGCAAGCTGGGACATGGGATAATTTGTAATAGCAATGACGGTGACGCCTTTTTTCCTGCACAGCTTGGCGGCGCCCACGATATTGCGCGTAGCGCCGGAATGGGAGATGCAGATCGCCACATCTCCGGGTTTGAGGCAGGTACAAATGATATTCATGCCATCCGTATCGTTTGCGACAAACGCCTGTTTGCCCACGCGTATGAGCTTATAGTACATGGCGTCCGCCACAATGCTCGCATCGCCGGCGCCAAAGCACGCCGTGCGCTGCGCGCGCTTGAGCTGCTCAAACGCAATCTGGAACTGGTCGTTGTCAATCGAAAGCAGTGTATCGCTGATGGCGGAAGCCGCTATGGAAAATGTTTTTTGCATGATCTGCACACAGGTGTCCTTTTCGCTGTAGGATTCAAACAAATCCACCACCTTGGCTTCGCCCTGCGCGCTGTTGAGCGCCTCTTTAAATTCTCCGTAGCTGTCATATGTCAGCTTCTTGACAAAGCGGCATACCGTCGCTTCACTGCACCCCGCCTTTTTTGCCACATCCATAATGGAAAGTGTTGCAAAAGAAGCAGGATCTTTCACCAGAAAATCCGCCGCCTTTTTCTCTGCAGATTTCAGGGAGGCATACACAGCCTTCAGCCGCACCTCCACCTCATGCGGAAGCTTGGTTTGCATGTTTACAGCATCCATCGTGCGCCCATTCTTTCTTTGTATTTTTACCATTGCAAACAGATATCGCCGTTAATTTCATTTTACGTATCAATATATGAAATGTCAATACCACACATCTATCTAAGAGAAAATATACGCCATCTCCCTCATCGCCCGAAAATACTAGAATCATATGCATTGACGCGGATTTAAGGCGCGTGCTATGATGACAACATCTTCTTGTTGTTTTGTCATAATTCAAAAACGATAATTGAAAAATGAAAGGAATCTACCATGCGCTACTTGCTCGGAATCGATTTTGGTACCGGCGGCACAAAGGTCTGCCTGACGGATGAGGAGCTCAACCAGCTCGCCTACTCCTTCCGTGAGTATCCCATCTACACAGATCATCCGGACTGGAGCGAGCACAGCCCCGCCCTCTACTACAGCGCCACCTGCGAAAACATCCGCGCGTGCCTTATAAAAAGCGGCGTCTCTCCCAATGAGATTGCCGCGATTGCGGTATCCGCCGCCATGCCTTCCCTGGTGCTGACCGATCAGGGCGGCGAAGCCATTGGCCGCGCTATCAACCTGATGGACCGCCGCGCGAAAGAAGAGGTCGCCTACGTAGCGCAAGCTATCGGCACCGAACGGTATTTTAGCGTCACCGCCAACCGCCTTGAAGACCATCCCGCCATCGTCAATCTGCTCTGGCTCAAG
>JAEZTD010000211.1 GCA_023443705.1 Bacillota bacterium
GAGACCGTCCCAAATTTTGTGTAAACCGTAAGTGGTGGTAGAATAGAAACATCACGGAGGTTTACGAATGGGAAAGAGCAGGATCACGCCAGAGCAGCGGGCGCTGCGGACAAAACTTGGAGAGATGATGGCCGGAGCGGGAATCCGGTCAATGGAGGACATCCAGAATCTATTCAAGGACATGATCGGGAGCTTCGTGGAGAACGGGCTGGAAGGGGAATTGGAAGACGAGCTGGGGTACGGCAAGTACGATTACCAGAACAAGGAAACGGACAACAGCCGGAACGGGCACAGCGAGAAAACGCTGAAGACCAGCTTCGGGGAAGTGGATATCAAGGTACCTCGGGATCGTAAGGGGGAGTTTGAGCCGGAGTTGGTGAAGAAGCAGCAGACGAGCCTGAGCGGGGACATCGAGGAAAAGATCCTGTCGATGTACTCGAAGGGCATGAGCGTGTCGGACATCGAGGGGCACATCCGAGACATCTACGGGCTGGAGATCTCGGATAGCGCGATCAGCCGGATCACGGACAAGATTCTGCCGGTGGTACGGGAATGGCAAGCGCGGCCGCTGGCTTCGGTCTATGCGGTAGTGTACCTGGACGCAATTCATTTTCACGTGAGAGCGGAAGGGCAGATCGTGAAGAAGGCGGTCTACATCGCAATCGGGCTGGACATGGACGGGCGGCGGGACGTACTGGGCATGTACATCGGGGAGAACGAGAGCGCGAAGTTCTGGCTGACGGTATTGAACAACCTGAAGAACCGAGGCGTGGGTGACATCCTGATCGCCTGTGTGGACGGGCTGACGGGCTTTCCCAGCGCGATTGAAGCGGTATACCCCCGGACAGAACTGCAGAAGTGCGTGGTCCACCAGATCCGCAATACCACGCGATTCGTGTCCTACAAGGAGATCAAGCCGCTCATGGCCGATCTGAAGCGGGTGTACGCGGCGGTGGACGAGCAGGCCGCCCTGTCCGAGCTTGACCGGTTCGAAGAGCTCTGGGGGAAGAAATACCCGAAAATCGGGCGCTCCTGGCGGGAGAACTGGGCAGGGCTGAGCACCTATTTCAAGTACCCCGGTGAAATCCGCCGGATCATCTACACAACCAACACCATTGAGGGTTTCAATCGCCAGCTTCGCAAGGTCACCAAGGCCAAGCCCATCTTCCCGACCGACGACAGCCTCCTGAAGATGCTGTACCTTGCGACGATGGACATCACGAAAAAGTGGACCGGCCGCCGCCAGGATTGGGGCTTGATCCATTCGCAGCTGGAGATCTTCTTCGCCGGCCGGCTGCCCTGACAAGGCTCCGGGAAGCACACCCCGACCGTCCAGTCAAGGGCAGGTGAACGGCCGCTAAAGCGTCCGCCCTTGACAAGGCCGCTCGGGTTATGCTACCGTGCAGTCAAGGCGGGTAAGCAGAGCCCTGCTTCCCGCCTCATCCTACGAACTACCGCAAACTGCGTTTTGCCCCGCTTTTCGAGTTTACACAAAATCCGGGATTGACCCTTCACGCCCATACGAGCGCCGTCCATTCATCCCACGGGATCACTTCGTTCATGATTCCAAGAAAATCGTCCCGAATGGTCTTCCGTTTCCAGTTCGCGTACTTGATAACCGCTATGCTCTGCTTTTACCTTATTATACCACGCTGCCGCTTCTGTATAAATGAGCGGTTACTAAGCAGAGCTGCGGCTACTTGTCATTGAACTCATGGTTTACTCTCCGGTTTTCTTTCATGGAATGACGCATAAGTCCTTACAAACCCAAGGTCATTCGGGGCATTAATTGCATTCAGCCCTGAGAGCTAACCGCACAGACGGTTTCTGCCTCCTCTTTTTGCTTGGTATAGTTTGCTGTCCACCTTTTGTACAAGTTCAGAAACGGATTTCTCATCCTGATAGCCAATGATGCCCAGGCTGACGGTCAGCGGGATCTCAGTGCCATCGATGACCAACGGATTATGCTCAAATAAACCGCGTAACCGTTCCCCGATCGCCCTGCCGGCCGGCAGGTCGGTGTCCTGCAGGATCAGGGCAAACTCGTCCCCGCCATACCGGAAAGCGTAATCCGAAGACCTCGAATAAGCCATCATCTGACCGCCAATATACCGTATCACGGCATCACCTGTGACATGACCGTACCTGTCGTTGATCCGCTTGAAGTGATCGGCATCTAGCAATAACAGGCAGAAATCGGCTTTGAGCCCGCCGAGCCTTTTTCGCGTAAACAGATCGATAGTGATTTTCAGCAGGTGCTCAAAATGGCGCCGATTGTACAATCCGGACAATTCATCGATCAGGGAAAGAGACAACAGCTTTGTTTTGATCCTCTCGACCTCCTCCTCAGCCCTCACCTGTTTGGTGATATCATGGGAGATACCCCATGTTCCAACGATCTTTCCATCGATGTCGTACAGGGGGTATTTACAGGTGGAAAAGATGATGACCTCCCCTTCTACGTTGACAGCCTGCTCGACACGGTCGATCATAGGGAGCCCAGTCTTCATGACCTGCAGCTCATCCTGCCGGCACGCATCTGCGAAGACCTTCGGGTACAGGTCAGCATCGCTCATGCCAACCAAGTCTTCCTGGGTCTTCCCACCAAACTGTGTGATGTGTATGCGGCTGTTCAGAATGAACCTGGACTCAGTATCCTTGAAATAGATCGTATCCTGCGTTTCATTCAGCAAAGTATCCAGGATCAGCGTATCGGTCAAATGCGCTGTAGGCTGATGGGCTGCCAAATGCAGATAGCCGGATCGGTCTATCGCTCTTTTTCGGTTGTTTGAAGCATCCCTGTTCTTCATACGCTTCTCCTCGGCCATGTACTGTATCAATACCATGCTATTGCATCCATGATTCGGCTTGTCAAGAATAGGCCCGGCTGGCAGCACCCTGAGCACCAGGAAAGGCAAAAAGGCCGATAGAAGGTTTGCGCTGGCTTCACTGCGACGGCAGCGTACCCGGGGGATTCCTTTTATCCAAATACAGGATCGCGTCCTCCTCGTTCAAGGGCTTACTGAAGAAGAATCCCTGGATCCGGTCGCAGCCATACTCCTGTAGACATGCAAGCTGGCTCTCGTGCTCCACCCCTTCGGCGACGACACTGCGGCTGAACTTGTGGGCCATGGAAATGATGTCCACGATGATGGTCTTGTCCGGGTCCTTGACCATCAGCTGATCGATGAAGTATTTGTCGATCTTCAGGCTGTCGATGTCAAGCCCTGTCTGCCAAGCCAGGGAGGAATGGCCCGTCCCGAAATCGTCGATCGCCACGCGGATTCCGATCTCCCTGCATTCCTGGATCCTGCGGTTGATGGTGTCAAAGTCCGAAATGAAGACGGATTCCGTGATCTCTATCCAGATCTGCTTTGGATCGGCATCCATCCGCCTAATCAGGTCGATCAGCCTGACGGTGAAATCGGGACTGAGCAGCTGGATCGCCGAAATATTCACGGCAACGCTGACTTCACCATGCCCGTGCTGCCTGAGACTATTCAGGAACTGAAGAGCAGCGGACAGAATCTTCTCCCCCAGTGGGATGATGAGCTTGGTTTCTTCCACGATCGGAATGAACTCCCCGGGCGACACCAGCCCCAGTCCTATTGCCCGGAGCCTCGACAGCGCTTCAAACCCGGCAACCGCCCCTGTGCGGCTGTCAACGATTGGCTGGTACTGCAGGAACAGCTCATAGCCGTCTTTGTCTGTGGCGACCGCGGAAAGTGCATGCCTGATCTCCCCTATGCGGTTGACGATGGCTTCCAGTTCTTCATTGTAAAAAGTAATCCCAAAGTTCTTGCCCGAGACGGCGATGCTCCGTTCCGACGCAATCAGAATCCGCCTGAGCAGTTGGTCAACACTGATTTCCCGCTCCTCCTGCCCGATCTCCAGAATGCCGATGCCGCCATTGATCCGGTCAGTGACAAAGATCGATTCCAGTAGCTCCACAAGGGTATGCCCGAAAGAGGTCAGCTCGTTTCTGTCCCTGTAGCCGATCAGGTAGAAGACGAAGCGGTTCTCATCGGTCTGGAACAGGAGATGGCTGTCGCTGCAATGCCGGCTCAGCGCACTGGCCGCTTCATTGTTCAGGTTCTGGGTATATTGGTACCCATAGTTGGCGGTCAGGAGCTGGGTCATGCTCAGATTGACGCTGATGAGCGCCCTGTTCCTGCCGTCCTTCAATAGGATGTCCTTCATTAGGAGGGCTTCCAGGTACTCCCGGTTGTACAGGCCCGTCAGCCGGTTGTGCTCATTGACATAAATGAGGTGGTTCTCCATCTCCTTCTTGTCGGAGATGTCAAAGATGATCCCTTCCAAGGCTTCGACCTCGCCCCGGTCATTGTAAACACCCTGCCCGATTTCCAGCACCCATTTGCGTTTGCCCTGGGCTGTCATCAGCTCATACTCGAATCGGAAGGGCTGTTTTCTTTCCAGAACCTGCCCCCAGGAGTTCCAGAGCGTTTCACGGTACTCCGGGGAAATCAGGTCGTTGAAGGTGACGCGTCGGCTGCTGACCAGATCCTCCGGGGGGTAACCAGTCAGATCCAGGCACCCGGAAGAAACAAACTGCATGGTCCAGTCCCTGTCATAGCAGCAGCGATACGCCATCCCCTGCAGGTTTGACAGAAGCATTCCCTTGCTGCGCTCGCTCTCCTTCAGGGATAGCTCAGCCTGCTTGCGCTCCGTGATGTCTCGGGAAATGCCCAGAATGCCGGTGGCTCTGCCCTGCTCGTCACGCAGGAAGGATATGTCGATCTCCAACTGAACAATGGAGCCATCGGTCCTGTAGTGTTCGACATCGATTCTCCTGGTACGATTCCTATCGACACACGGATCGCTTTCCTTTTGCATTTCCTCTGAAAACATCGCTTGGATCTTCCGGAGGGTCTCCTGCGGGAATTTTTCCTCCATCTTCTTCTTCATGTGCTCTTCCGGCGTCGCACCAAGGAGTTTCTGCACGGAAGGGCTGACATAAATGGTATTGAGGTCCATGTCCATCTGCCAGATGACGTCGGACATGTTATCCGCGATGTTGCGGTACTTATTCTCGCTTTCGATCAGCGCCGCTTCCGCAGCTTTCTGTTTGGTGATGTCCTGCAGGATGCAGTGCGTCTGGAGGAACCTGCCGGCAGTGTCCAACACAATCTTGCACTCGAACGCCAGAAAAATGGGCTTCCCGGATTGATGCTGCACTTCAAACTCAGCGTGATCATAGCCTTGCACCATGAAGGCAGAAAACCTGCGCTGAAACGCCGCCCTGTTTTCAGGTAAGAGGAAGTCTCCAAACCATTTTCCGATGACCTCGTCGCGTGAGTACCCCAGCAGGTCGCACCATTGCGTGTTCACCTCAACGATGTTCCCGTTGATATCCAACGACTGATATCCTAGCGGTGCCTTGTCAAAGAGCCGTCTGAACTTGTCCTCAGACTGGATGAGCTGCTGCTCGGTCTGCCTGTACACCTGCTTGCGCATGAGCAGCAGAACCAGAATGACGCTCGCCAAAGGGTAGATCAGCATCACAGGCACTGCGAGCGCGCGAATGGTGGCGATGTTGCCCGGTGAAGGCAGAAGGAACAACAAGGCGAGCATGACAACGTGGACGCAGACGCTCATGGCCAGGGCGTTCAGCCATTGCCGCCTCCCTGGTTTCGGGGGCAGCCAGCGACGCCAGGCCAAGCCGATCACTGCACTGCTGAAAATGATGGCAACAGCTACCCATACTCCAGATCCGCCGATGATGATCCGGAAAATGGAGGCAGCAGCCACCGTGATCGCCGTGGGGACGAGGCCGAAGATCAGGGCCGTCACACTAATGAGGATCGTGCGGGTGTCAAAGATGATCCCGGGCACGAACGTCATGGGCATATTCATCACGATGATGCACATCACTGCGATCAGGATGCCGCTGATCACCGGACGCAGCTTCTGGAGTCTGGCCGGCAGATAATAGACCACCTCATAAACCGCGGACACCACAAGCATCAGCGTCGCATTGTTGAATAAGGCGAGCAAGACTTCTCGTTCCATACATTCCTCCACAAGAATGTTTCTCGTGTACGGCTTCTATCTCTCGCTTACTTCGTGCCTGTGCGCTGCACGCTCTCAGAGATACTCGCGACACTGCCGTTCTCCATGAACTTACACAGATCAACGTCATCCGTTTTACCTGTTTTGATTACTGCAAGTATTCGCGTGGCGTCGGGATAACCGGTATTGTGATCAACCCATGTGCCGTCATTGACGTGCCTTTTTCCATCAGTCAAAGTCTCGAAAACAGGCACGTGGAGGTGATCGAGAACCACAACGTCCAACTTGCTGGCAGGGCTTTCAATGTGCTGTTCTTTCACTTGGTTGAAGAAGTACAGGTCGTCTAATGCGCCCGTGACGGAGACGATGAGATCGGACTCACGGTCTTATTATACTATACACCCGAAATCCGTTGGAGTAAAGAGAACCCCAGTAAGATATCGCAGCTCGCTTTGCAGGCGGGTGAGGACAATTTTCAGCGGACCGCTGAAGAACGTTAACGTCCTCGACCAGGCTGCACCAGAGGTTTTCGTCGAATTCCCGTGCAAGCCCGTCTTGCTGATGCAGCGTGGCAATGAACTGGTGCCTGGAATGGCTTTAGGGTTAACGCTGTTTTGACGCTTGGGGCTTTGTCCATAAGGCGTTTATACTGACGAGGGTATCACCGGCACCAGCACGAAAAGGCGGGACGGGTTCAAACAGATGATCCAGGATGCGCTGGACGGCAAGATAGACCTGATCATCACGAAGTCCATTTCCCGCTTCGCCCGCAATACGGTGGACAGCTTGACTACGGTCCGAGCGCTCAAGGAAAAAGGCGTCGAGGTGTTCTTTGAAAAGGAAAACATCAACACCCTGGACTCCAAGGGCGAGCTGCTCATCACCATCATGTCGAGCCTGGCCCAGGAGGAAAGCCGCTCCATTTCCGAGAACGTCACCTGGGGAATGCGCAAGCGTTTTGCCGACGGCAAGGTGAGCATGCCCTATAAGGTCTTCCTGGGGTACCGGAAGGGCGCGAACGGCCAGCCGGAGATCGTGCCCGAGGAAGCGGAGCTTGTGGTGTATATCTACGACCTGTTCCTGGAGGGCAAATCGCCTTCATTCATCGCGCGGCAGCTGACCACCGAGGGCGTCATGACGCTCAGTGGGAAGGCCCGGTGGACGCCCAAACGCATTGAGAACGTTCTGACCAACGAAAAGTACAAGGGCGACGCGCTCCTGCAAAAGAAGTTCACGGTGGACTTCCTGACCAAGAAAACCAAGGTCAACGAAGGGGAGGTGCCACAATACTATGTGGAGGGTAGCCACCCGGCCATCATTCCGCCGGAGAAATTTGATGCCGTGCAGGCGGAGATGCAGCGCCGGAAAGCGAATCCGCACCGATTCTACACACCGCATTGCTTCTCTGGGTACATCTACTGCGAGGACTGCGGCGGCATGTACGGAAGCAAGACCTGGCATTCCACGGATTGCTACAAGAAGGTAGTGTGGCAATGCAACGCGAAGTATCGACATGAAAAGCTCTGCCAGACGCCGCTGGTGCATACCGAGGAAATGCAGGCGGCCTTCGTGCAGGCGATCAACCGTGTGGTCGGCAGCAAGGCTGAAATCATCGACCTCTGCGAAAAGGCGCTGAACCGGCAGGAGGAGCTTGACAGCCTGTCAAAGCAGATCGGTAAGCTGCAGGCCGAGCTCAACGTTGTATCTGAACTCATGCAGCGACCGGCAGCGGATCAGGAGGAATACATGGCGCGCTGCGTGGAAATCCGGCAGCAGCTTGATGAAGCTACAGGCCAGAAAACCCAGATGACCGCCAAGCGCAGCAAGATCATGACGTATCTCCAGACGCTTCGCAAGGCCGACCTGATCACCGAATTCGATGAAACGCTGTGGTATGGCACGGTGGAGCGGGTGTGGGTATCGGCAAAAGGCAGCATCCGGTTCGTGTTCAAGGACGGTCAGGAAATTGAGATCAAGTAAGCGGGCAAGGCAAAATAGCGGCACATTCCTTCGCGGGATGTGCCGTTATCATTAACTTCTTTGGCCTTTGGGGCTTCACCAGCCCCTAATTCAGTGGCTCCCAAGGGACATAGCTATGGCATAAGGGGTTATAAGGCTTTCCGTAAAGCATGCCACCTAGTCTTCACGAAGGCGCGAGCATTGGGGTTGATTGCGCAAAACGCAACCGTGAGTACCAAAACTAAGTAAACCGCATTTCGGGTCTTGTTATCCCTGACCAAGTTGCCGATCTCAGCTTCTTTCCGACGCCTAGCCATCTCATAATCGTCGTTCTGGTAATATGCCGCCAACTTCTCCCGCGAAGACATGTCGCTAGCATTGCGGATAACCTCACCCCTGAATGCGTGTCCTTCTGTCGAAATGGAGGATTTGATATCTTCCATTTCTTTCGAGACATCCAATGAAGAGTTCACGAATCCAGCCAGCACCTCAACTAGTTTGGCTGTACCTGGGTGGTCGGACGATTTAGCATCTTCACCTTTCTGCGTCCGCTCATGGCGCTCATCCGGTATATGAAACTTGATCTTCGGGCCGTGTTCCTCCTCTGGCGGTTCGTCCTTGTACAACCTATCCTTCTCAAATTCGTCCATTGTGTACCTCCCGTATGATTGTTCTTCTGGGCTTTTCATAGGCCTTGTGAGATGGCTCCCCGCAACAGAAGTTATACTACACTTGGGAGATAGATTCTTAAAACAAAAATCCGGACGAATCTCTCTTAGGATTATTTAATCTTAGGTTGGGGGATGTTTTGGACCATCGATCTAAAGAGCATTCTCATATAGAAAATCCTGTCGTCGGTCCATTCAAACCTTGGTATCTGGTTCCAGATCCAGTAGCGTTGCTGAATAAAGTTTGATTTTTCCTGTGTTGGTACAGCCGCTAGCAATTCTTTTAAGCGGTATTCTGGGTCTACCTTTAACAGGTCCTTCAACCTACAGGCATCAGTTATAGTAATCCTGTTTTTAGACCAGCCTTCATCATCGAGTTGGAAGACCGCTTTGCAATAATCGTTCCTTTTAGCCAGCATTCGGCTCTCTGTAGTTAGAAAGCAAGGAAACCACCACGCCGGAGGAATCTTTAGGACCCCACACAGGGACACTATTCGATCTACAGGCATCGCTTTCAGCCTTGGCCTCCCCAGCGATTCAGCTTCGATAGCAAGATGATAAAACAGATTTATGTTATATTTCCATTCCAGGGTAAAGTACTCCTGAGTCTTCTCGATGGTCATTTGTTGAGTTGTCATGCTTTCTTTCATCAAATCAATGAGCGCGGAGTAATTTAAAAACAGCTCTTTGAAGTCCTGGTTGCTTACGCTGTTGCTGTTGCCTATTTGGTGCCAGAGAATCTTTTTAAAAATCGGATATTCACACAATGTTTTTAGTTCAAAAAAGCTAATATCGCTTAATAAATGGCCGGTCATTCTATTCTTAGTAGTTGAGAGGTCTTTTCTTTCGAGCTCATTATAGCCTTCTCCAAACTCATCAATAATCCTATTGTTTTGGTAATCGCGATAGTATTGAGCAAACTCCATTATGCGTGAATAGTATCGGCTTAGAGATGCCTCATCCTCATAATCTTCCTTTTTTTCCAATATATGTTGCCGTATGGACTTAAGCTCAAGTGACTTCTCATAATTTTCTTTGAACAGTTCAAAAAATGCTTGATCAATTACATCATACAGCCCGAACCCACTCTCTGTTGCCAATAACCCAGGGTATATTTTTTTTATTGTACGGTATAACGATCCCCTAATTACATCCAAAATGTTTGTATCTTTCATGGATGTTCCTCCTGCAGAGTTTGAATAAAATGCATGATGCACCTTAAAATCATAACGTATAATGGTTGATTTTGAAAGGACAAAAATTGCTGGAATTTGAATACCTTTGCCAAGTTCAGTGATTTCAAAAGCCATTTTGGCGAGAGCATTCATATTACAACTGTATAGCGGTATGGCACTGTGGAGCGGGTATGGGTATGAGTATCGGCAAAAGCAGTGCCCGGTTCGTTTTCAAGGATGGTCATGAAGTGGAGATCAAGTAGGCGTAAGGCAAAACACCGGCGCATTCCATCGCGGGATACCGTTTCTCTTATTTCGGAGAGCCGCTATCACGTCTTGGCTTCCGGACGTGTAGCCTTTTTTGTAGTTTTCCCCATGCACGTTTTGTATCCCGATCTATCGATTCTTTTTCTCCAAAAATGCGCTTAGCTCTATCGACATAACTCAGAAAATTGCCTTTTTTTTTCTTGGCTGTGAACTTTCCGCTGTTCGATTTCTCGTCCTTGCCATACCTGGAGTATAAACGATATATTCCGCTCATTGGTATTCTGTTGCCTAATTTTGTCATTCCGTGACTCTGAGAAATAGTATCTGCTTTTCGGTACATGCGACCATAGTATTTGGAAATAGTCTTTGAACGAATACGGACAGTAATCCCGTCAAAAGTAAATCCTAAATATGATATTGCATTATTGTTGTTTGCTGAGTTGTCATCATAAGGTTCTGGCTTATTGGTAATACTTCCTTCGTTATACTCATATACTTGCGTCTTTCGGGGCTCCAATTTAAGACCTGGCACTTTTTTAAGTTCCCTCAAAATAATGGCTAACTGATTTTTGAATTCATTTTCTTCGGAATATGGAAGGACAATGATAAAGTCATCGCAGTACCTTCTATATACTCCGCCGAGATAATTGACATAGTTATTCAGGGCTTTGTCCAGATCAAGTAAGTAAACATTAGAAAATACCGCGCTTATTGCCGATCCTTGCGGTATCCCGTAATCGTTGTTGTTTGTAGTAATATGTGTGCGTTTATATGAACGAAACTGGTCGGGAGAGAAAATGCGCTCCAAACCGTAAAACTCCTTGCGCGTCATTCCTTTGAACACTTTAATGGAATCTAAATCTAAGTATGAATAGTGCGTAATACTCCGGAAAACCGAATACATATCGTCCGAGAGCCTGTCCACTCCAAGGAGTGAGCAAAGCATCTTTTTGAGGTAAGCGTGTGAGATGTTGTCAAAGTATCCTGTAAAATCACCGATAATTACATGGGCATGAGCGATTCTTTTTATTGTATCAAAAGATTCTTTAGCAAAGTGTATGTTGTTTCGGTGCATATTGTTTCGATAGGCAATAGCGCACTTGTTTGTTCCGTCAGTTTTGACTCGAACGTTATATTGTTCATTAACAAGATAAGCATAGTATTCATATATATAGCGATCGATGTGGCTTGAGTACATGATGTTCCGTTCCTTGGGAGAATCTCGATTTTCTAGCTGCCCAGCAAGATATTTCTTCGGATACTTGCATGCAGTTTGCATGTAGTGAATGAAAGGATAAAAGGCGTGTTTCGATATACTGTTGGGATCTTCGACGATAGAATATACATCGCGCCAATGAATCCTGGCATCAAAATGAGGGTACTTTTTGTACTTATAAATCCTACCACGCAGATCTTGATTCATCTTTGAAGCACTCCTTGCCCAAAAATGAGAGACTCGCCGGTAAGTGCAGCCTACTTTGATCCGGCGAGTCCACGATTGAACAATCCGACCAAACCACTGAACATGAATAAGGCGGGATGGCTGCATCCGAAGTTGCCCTCGCGCACTTTCATACCTTGTGCTATACTGAAGGAGGGCTGCTCGATGATAATGCTGGCGACGCTATGCGCGCTCAACGCTTACCTCGATTTCGCCGGTCAAGTTCTGGTTAACTACTTGACAGACGCAATTAACTACCCTCATGACAACTCATAAGGCACCTTTATTATAGCATATATTGGCATAACGAAAACCTACATCCATAGAAATTAACAGAATGTACATAAATCCGTTTAAGAAACCCGCGAGGTTTACTTTGGTATGCCCAACTCGGGATGGCGTGTAATGATGCACCCAACATCCTAGGACTCCTGGAAAAAGCATCGGATTTCTATTCTACTGTGTGGGGGGTGTGCATCATTCCGCGCTCTGGTGCTGGAATTATGTGGGCAGAAACCTGACCTGTGAGCCGGATCGTGTATTCCTGCAAATTCTCCCGAAAGACTGCCATATCTGGCCGCGTTTTGAAGGCAAAGAGAAAGACCCGCCGTATTTGGCGAGTCTTTTTCCGGAACTAATGTCCCTTTAGATGGCGGAAGAGGTGGGATTCGAACCCACGAGGGCTTTCACCCTACCTGATTTCGAGTCAGGGCCGTTATGACCACTTCGATACTCTTCCAAACGTGCATTGCGCACAAATAAGTATATCGGACAGAAGGGCATTTGTCAAGGTGCGAGAAAGTTTTTTTCAATGCGAAAAGGATATGTGGGAGAGGGCTCCGCCGTCAGGGTCCGAAAGCTGATTGCGATGTAAAGGTTCGCCCGTCGGAGAGGCGCAGGCGGACGCACCACAGCGCGGGATGGGCGGCCTGCAACCGCTTGTTCGCGGAGCGGTCGCCGTACTTGTCGTCGCCCACCACGGGGCAGCCGATCGCGGCCATCTGAACGCGGATCTGGTGGGTGCGGCCGGTGCTAAGGTCGATTTCGACCAGCGAGGTTTCCCCCAGGTCTTCGACGACGCGGTAACTAAGGGTTGCGCGCACCGCGCCCGGCTGATTTGCCCGCGCCGTGCGCACGCGGGCCGTGGCGGCGTCCTTCACAAGGGAATGGACGAGGGTGCCTTCCGGCTTCTCCGGCCGTCCTACCACGAGGCAGCGATAAGTCTTTTCGATCCGATGTTTTTTGAAGGCGTCCGTGAGGGACTGGTAGGCGTCGTCCGTCAAAGCGAAGAGCGTCACGCCGCCGGTGCCCGCATCCAGCCGGTGGCAGAGCCGCGCTTCGGGGTGCAGCGCGCGGGCGCGAAGGAGCAGCGTATCCTCGCCGATGCCGTCCGCATCCACGTCCACCGGAAGGTTCTGGGGCTTGTCCAGCGCGAGCACGCTTCCGTCGTCGTGGAGCACCGTGGCCGGCGCGGTCAGAAAGCGCTCGTCGATGTAGACCTGAAGCGCGTCGCCCTCCGATACCACCGCGTCCGCACCTGCGCGTACGCCGCCTATGCGCACGTCCCGCGCTTTGAGCGCGTTTCGGAGGATGTGGCCCGGGCACATGGGAAAGGCCCGGGAAAGATAGCGTGCGAGCGACATCGCCCGCACGCCTTTTGTTACGACAATTTGCCTCACAGCTTGATGATCCAGCCGTGGGGATCGGGCAGTCTGCCGTACTGGATGCCGGTCAGCGTGTCGTAAAACTCATGGGTGTATTTGCCGATGGAGCCGTCGCCGAAAGTCACGCACTCCGTGCCGTAGCACAGCGTACCCACCGGCGAGACCACCGCGGCGGTGCCGGTGCCGAAGGCCTCGGTGACGCGGCCGGTCCGGGCGCCCTCCACGATTTCGTCGATGGTGACCTTGCGCTCCTCGACGGCTAGGCCCGCATCCCTCGCCAGGGTCAGTACGGAGTCCCGGGTGATGCCGGAGAGGATCGAACCGTTGAGCATCGGCGTCACGACTTTTCCGTCGATCACGAACATCATGTTCATGGAGCCGACTTCCTCCACGTACTTCTGCTCAATGCCATCCAGCCACAGAACCTGGGCGTAGCCCTTCTCCTTGGCCACGTCGCCCGCTTTGAGCGAGGCCGCGTAGTTGCCGCCGGTCTTGGCGAAGCCCACGCCGCCGCGCACCGCGCGCACGAATTTGTCTTCCACATAGATGCCCACCGGCGCGAGGCCGCTGGCGTAGTACGCGCCGACCGGCGACAGGATGATGAAGAATTTGTAGTTGTGGCCGCTGCGCACGCCCACGAACGGGTCGGTGGCGATGATCGTCGGGCGGATGTAGAGCGAGGTACCGGGCAGCGACGGCGTCCACGCCTTGTCGGTCTCGACGAGCTTCGTAAGGCCTGCCATCGCGACCTCCACGTCAAACGCGGGGATGGCCATGCGCTCGGCGGACACGTTCATGCGGCGGAAGTTGTCGCGGGGGCGGAACAGCTGGAAGCCGTCCTCGGTGCGGTACATCTTGAGCCCCTCGAAGATGGTCTGACTGTAGTGCAGCACCATCGCGGCCGGGGACAGTTCAAAGTTGTGGAAGGGCGTGACGCGCGGATCGTGCCAGCCTTTCTCCACCGAGTAGTCCATTTCGAACATGTAATCGGTGAAAATCTGGCCGAAGCCCAGTTTGGTTTCGTCGGCGGGTTTGGCCTTGAGCGATTCGGCCGGCACAAAGCGGATTTCCATGATTAGCCCCTCCATTCGCGAATGTTTATCGACCAGTATACACCCGGGAGATTACGGATGCAAGGTTTTTCGCGCCTGCATCCGCCGGAATATACGGGTAATCAGCATATTTACGCCGAAATAGCAGGGAATTGCCGCGATGCCGGCGGGGATGAGCAATTGCCCGGCGCCCACCGAGAGCGGCGTAAGCTCAAAGAAGTGCGGGAAGCCCAGGAGCGCCGTTACCAGCGACAGAACCGACAGCGTAAACACCAGCGCCCGCTTCCAGTTGAGGGGCCAGCAGGCGCTCAAGAGCACCATCAGCCCCACGGCGGAGAGGTACAGGGCGGCCAGCGTGCCGGTCTCGGCGGCGGACAGGCGGCGGGACGCGCCGACAAACGACAGCACCCACGCGCCCAGCGCGATGACGAGGCCACCGGGCAGCGCCCGCGACAGAACATAGGGCATGAAGCGGCCTTCCACCCGGGCGCGGTTGGGCTCCAGTGCCAACAGGAACGAAGGCACGCCCACCGCCAGTGTGGAGAACAGCGTCAGCTGAATCGGCACGAAGGGGTAGACTGCGCCCGTGATGAGGGACAGTAGCGCCAGGAGGAACGAGAACACCGTCTTGTTCAGAAACAGCGACGCCGACCGGCGGATGTTGTTGATAACCCGCCGCCCCTCCATCACCACCTCCGGCATCGAGGCGAAGTTGCAGTCGAGCAGCACGAGGTTCGCCACCTGCCGCGCCGCGTCGCTGCCGGAGGCCATCGCGACGGAGCAGTCCGCCGCCTTCAGCGCCGGGATGTCGTTGACGCCGTCTCCGGTCATCGCGACGGTATGGCCCTGGGCCTTCAGCGCTTCGACCAGTTCCTTTTTCTGCCGCGGCGTCACCCGGCCGAAGACCTGATGCCGTGCCGCCGCGTTCTTAATGTCTTCCGGAGTTTTCAGCGTCGTCGCGTCCACAAAGCGCTCGGCGCCCTGGACGCCAGCGCAGGCGGCGATGGCGGAGACCGTCGCCGCGTCGTCGCCGGAGATCACCTTGATCTCAACGCCTTCGCGCGCAAAGAACGCGAGTGTTTCCGGTGCTTCCGGGCGGATCTCATCCGTCAGCAGCACGAGGGCGAGGGGCTTTAGCCCCTCGGGCAAGCAGTCCCCGTTCAGAGGACAGGGAGATTTCGCCACCACGAGCACCCGTATGGCGCAGGAGGCGAGCGCTTCGACCCTGCGGCGGAAGCCCTCGTCCGCGCCGGGCAGCACAAATTGGGGTGCGCCCAGCACGACGGCCTCGCCGTCCACCTCCGCGCCCGACCACTTGCGCGCCGAGGAGAAAGGCACCACGGAGCCGGATTTCGCGGCGGGGTCGCCGGGGAAGCGGGGGAGGAGCGCCTTCGCCGTGGCGTCTGATCCACCCACCGCGCGCAGCATCGCGCCCAAGAGACGCCCGCATTCGGCCTCGTCGCCGGACAGGATCTCGAGGCGCTCAAAGGCCATGTTGCCGGAGGTGATGGTGCCGGTCTTGTCGAGACACAGTACGTCCACCCGGGCGAGGTCCTCCATTGAATAGAGGGACTGCACCAGTGTTTTTCTGCGGGAGAGCCGCACGACGCCCACCGCCAGCGCCACGCTGGTCAGGAGGATCAGCCCTTCCGGGATCATGCCGATCATCGCGGCGACGGAGGAGACCACGCTGTCCCGAAGCGGCGCGCCGCCCAGGTAGCGCTGGAAAAACAGGATCAGCCCCAGCGGCACGATGACAAAACTCAATCCCCGGATCAGCGCGTTCAACGAGCGCATCAGTTCGGATTTGGGCGGCGCGATCTTCTTCGCCTCCTGCTCGACAGACGCCGCGTAGGTGTGGCTTCCGACGCGCTCCACCTGGGCGACGCACTTTCCCGAGACCACGAAGCTGCCGGAGAGCAGAAGGTCGCTTGCGTGTTTTCTGACCGGCAGGCTTTCGCCGGTCAAAAGCGATTCGTCCATTTCGACGTAGCCGTCCCTCAGCGCCGCGTCCACCGGGACCTGATTGCCCGTTTCAAAGAGGATCAGGTCGTCCGTGACGACATGATCCACTGGGATCGCATTTACGCACCCGTTTCGGATGACCTTGGCCTCCGGCGCGATCACCAGCTTCAGCTTTTCCACCGCGCGCATGGCGCGGATGGCCTGAAATGTGCCGATGACCGCGTTGGACGCGACGACGCCCATGAACAGCGCGTTCCGGAACGAGCCGACCGAAATCACGGCCACGGCCAGCGCCAGGTTCAGAAGGTTAAAAAGCGTCAGAAGGTTCTCGCGAAGGATCGAAGCCACCGACTTGCCCGGTTTTTCGGGCGCGCGGTTAATAAGCCCCTCGCGCGCGCGGATCTGAACTTCCGCGTCGGTCAGGCCGGTCTCAAGGGGGGTCAGCGGTTTTGTCAGGTCTCCCATGCTCTGTACATCTCCTCAAACCGGATCGGCGCGACGCGGCCGTCCGTGGCGGTGATGATGTCCGCCAAGAATGCTTCTTCGTCCTGACATTTCACGACCAGCGTCAGCGTCACAACGTCTGTAAAGATCTTGTCCTCGACCACCACCGGCTGGCTCTTCAGATGGTGCTCCACCCGCCCGAGAAGCGGATAGTCCACGTCCATCGCGTAGCGGGCGGTGGGGTACATCGCGCCGATGCCTGCCGCGTCCACCGCCACCTGCGCCCCCTGGGCGTAGGCGCGCACGAGGCCCCCGGCCCCGAGCAGGATGCCGCCGAAGTAGCGGGTGACCACCACGCAGCAGTCGGTTACGCCCTTGGCGCGCATGACCTCAAGCACGGGCATGCCCGCGGTGCCGGAGGGCTCGCCGTCGTCGCTGAAGCGCATCACGCCCATGTTGGACCCCAGGATGTAGGCGTAGACGTTGTGGTTGGCCTCCCGGTGCTTCGCGCGGATTTCAGAGAGGAACGCCAGCGCCTCCTCTTCCGTGGCGGCGGGGGCGGCATGACCGATGAAGCGCGACCGGCTGACGAGAAACTCGTCAGCGGCGCGCTTCAGAAGGGTTTTGTAGGGCGTCATCATTTGGCGAGGAACACACGGTGGTAGCTCTTCTTGCCGCGGCGAAGGAGGAGCCCGTTTTTCAGTTGTTCCGCCGTGGCGCGCTCGTCCACATCGGTCACCTTTTCGTTTTCGACATACAGACCGCCACCCTCGATGGCCTTTCGCGCCTCGCCCTTGGACTTGGTCAGCCCCGTCAGCGCGCACAGCGCCACGAGGCGGGGGTCCTCATTAAACTGCTCCAGCGTGATGTGGGGCGGCGGGATGCGGGCGGCGTCGCCGCCGCCGCCGAAGAGCGCCTCGGCGGCCTCGCGGGCCTTCTCGGCCTCGGCCTCGCCGTGGATCAGCTTCGTGACCTCGAAGGCCAATATGCGCTTGGCCTCGTTGATTCCGGAGCCCTCGAGGGACGCGAGCCGCCGGACCTCGTCCATCGGCAGGAACGTGAGTAGCGACAGGCACTTTTCCACGTCCTGATCGTCCACGTTGCGGAAGTACTGGTAGAAGTCGTAGGGGCTGGTGCGGTTCGGGTCGAGCCACAGCGCGCCCTTTTCAGTCTTGCCCATCTTGCGGCCGTCGTGGGTCAGAAGGAGCTTGAACGTCAGCGCGAAGGCGGGTTTGCCCTCCTTGCGGCGGATCAGGTCCGCGCCGGAGAGCATGTTGCTCCACTGGTCGTCGCCGCCGGTCTGCAGAACGCAGCCCAGGCGGTGGAACAGCACCAGGAAGTCGTAGCTCTGCATCAGCATGTAGTTGAACTCGAGGAACGTCAATCCCTTTTCAAGGCGCTGCTTGTAGCAGTCGGCGGTCAGCATCCGGTTGACCGAGAACAGCGCGCCCACGTCGCGAAGGAAGTCCACATACTTGAGCTCCCGCAGCCAGTCCGCGTTGTTGGTGAGGATGGCGCAGTTGGGCTTGGTGGGGTCGAAGTCGAGAAAGCGCGCCATCTGGTTTTTGACGGCCAGCACGTTATTGTCGATGTCTTCGACGGTCAGCATCCGGCGCATGTCGGTCTTGCCCGACGGGTCGCCCACCATCGCGGTGCCGCCGCCCATCAGCGCGATGGGCCGGTGGCCCGCCTTCTGCAGGTGGCTCATGGCCATGATCGGGATGTAGTGGCCGATGTGCAGGCTGTCGGCGGTGGGGTCAAAGCCGGTGTAGAAGGTGACCGGCTCGCCCGATTGAAACAATTTCTCCAATTCCTCTTCAAAGGTGATCTGCGCGACGAAGCCGCGTTCGCGCAGGATGTCAAGGCCAGATTTCATTTGGAACCCTCCGTTTTAATGGATTCAAGCGTCTCCAGGATGACCGGGGTCAGGCGCGCCATGCCCTCCGCCACGTCCTCAGACTTTCCGTTCGAGAAGTTGAGGCGCAGGGTGTTCAGGCGGCAGCCGTCAAAGTAGAAGTGGGTGCCGGGCACGAAGGCGACGTTCTTCTCAATCGCCATTTTGAGCATCTTCAGGGCGTCCGCGCCCTCCGGCAGCTGCGCCCAGACGAACAGGCCGCCCTCCGGCCGGGTGTGGGTGACCGACGGCGGGAGCTTGCCCAGCCCTTCCAGCATCACCTGAAGCCGCGTCTTGTAGTCGGCGCAGATGCGCTCAAGGTGCTTTGGCATCCGGCCGCTGCGCAGGTACCCGTCCACGATGGCCTGGTTGAGAAGCGGGGAGTGTACGTCCGTCGCCTGCTTGCCGATGACCATCTTCTTCAAAAGCTCTTCGTTGTCCACCACCGCGTAGCCCACCCGGAGGCCCGGCGCGATCACCTTGGAGAAGCTGCCCAGGTACACCACCCAGCCCGATTCGTCAAAGGACTTGATGGACGGGAGCGGCTCTCCGGTAAAGCGCACGTCGCGGTAGGGGTCGTCCTCGGCCAGCACCACGCCGTACTTCGCGGCGAGAACCGCAAGCTGTTTACGCCGTTCGAAGGCGAGCGTCCTTCCGGTGGGGTTCTGGAAGGTGGGGATGACGTACATCAGCTTCGGGCGGTATCGCCGGATCGCCTCCTCCGCCGCCTCGACGATCACGCCGTTTTCGTCGGTTTCCAGCGCTTTCAGGTCCGCCCGGTAGGTGCGCAGCGTGTGCAGCGCGCCGAGGAACGTGGGGGATTCCACCAGAACCGCGTCGCCCGGGTTCAGAAGGGCCTTCGCCAGGAGGTCCATCGCCTGCTGGGAGCCCTGGGTCGGGAGAATCCGCTCGGGCCGTGCCGCGACGCCCGCGCCTTTGACGTATTCCGAGATGCTCTCGCGCAGCGGCGCGAAGCCCTCCGTTGCGCCGTACTGCAAAATCGTCCAGCCGTGTTTTTCGAGCGCCTCGCGCCCGATTTCCGAAATGACCTCCGGCTCCAGCGCGCTTGCGGCGGGGTTGCCGCCCGCAAACGAAATCATGCCCGGCTTCGCGAGCAGGTGGAAGATTTCGCGGATCGCGCTGCCGCTGAGGCCGCGCATCTGGCTGGCCAGCATATCCTGGGTGAACTGCATGAAATTTCCCTCCCGATGATAAAAACAGCCGCCCACCCCTGATGGGGAAGGCGGCGATGCCGCGGTACCACTTCCGTTTACCGCCAAAATGGCGGCCTCTGGGCGCTTTCACGGGCGCTGGCCGGAACAGGCTACAGCCTCCATGTGGAGGGTTCGCTCGTTCCGCTCCGGGATGTATTCGGCGCGGGCCGCGCACCCCCTCTCACCAACCGGGGGCTCTCTTGGGCACGGGATCGGCGCGTACTTGTTCCCATCATCGCGTTTTCATGAATATAGCATCCTTTCGCCCTTTTGTCAACCGCGGGCAAAGGTTTTGAAGCGGAGGATACTACGAACCCGTCAGGGCGTCCGCTGCACCAGCGTGAAGGTGGACTTTGCGGGCCACAGCATGACAGACTGCCGGATTCGGTATTTCTGCATCTCTTTGTTGGCGAGAATGCGCGGCCTCGCGTAGCGGTACATCTCGTACAGCGAGACGATCCTGCTGCCGTTCGCGTCGGCGTACAGCTTTCCCTGCTCCCAGTTGGCCGCCTGTATGCCGGCGCCCTTCGCGAGGTAATAGGTGAAAAGCGAGGCGCCGCCGTAGACCGCTCCGTCCAGGATGTAGGATTCCTCGGACACGGCGCAGGAA
>JAEZTD010000261.1 GCA_023443705.1 Bacillota bacterium
GCGGTGCGGCTCGAGATCGACCACCGGGCGGACGGGCGGCTCGTCAAGATTCTCGAAGCCGCGCTGGAGCTGGAGGGCGGCGACGCCTACCCGATCCACGGCCCCATCAACCTGGATTTTCTGGTGCAGAGCATCTACTCTCTGCCAGGCTTCGAGCACCTGAAGTACAAGCCCTACTTCCCCCGGCCGCTGGTTCTGGACGAGGGCGAGAGCATGTTCGACCGCATAAGGCGGGGCGACCTGATGCTCTACCACCCCTACGACAGCTTTGAGCCGGTGGTACGCTTTGTGCGACAGGCGGCGAGGGACAAGCGCGTCCTCGCCATCAAGCAGACGCTGTATCGGGTCAGCGGGCAATCGCCCATCATCGCGGCACTGGCTGAGGCCGCAGATGCCGGCAAGCAGGTGACGGTGCTGCTCGAGCTCAAGGCGCGCTTCGACGAGGAGAACAACATTCACTGGGGCAAGCGGCTTGAGCGCGCGGGCGCCCACGTGATCTACGGCATGGCGGGGCTCAAGACCCACTCCAAAATCACACTGGTGGTGCGCGCGGAGGAAAAGGGCATACGCCGTTACGTACACCTCGCCACCGGCAACTACAACGACGTGACCGCCAACATCTACACAGACCATGGTCTCTTCACCGCCAGCGAGCCCATCGGCAGCGATGCTTCCGATTTCTTCAACATGCTGACCGGGTTTTCGGTCTTGCCGAGGCTCAAAAAGCTCGTGCCCGCGCCGGGAGACCTTCGCAATAAGTTCCTGGAGCTCATCGACCGGGAAGCCCGCCACGCCCAGGCCGGTAAGCGCGCGGAAATTTTCGCCAAGATGAATGCGCTCGTGGACGAGGGCATCATCGCCGCGCTTTACAGAGCGTCCTCCGCGGGCGTGCGCATCCGCCTGATTGTGCGCGGCATCTGCTGCCTGCGCCCGGGGCTTCCGGGGATCAGCGAAAACATCACCGTCCGTTCCATCGTGGGGCGGTTTCTGGAACACAGCCGGGTGTTCCTCTTCGCCAACGATGGTCAGCCGGAGACATACCTGTCCAGCGCCGACTGGATGCCCCGAAACCTTGACCGGAGGGTGGAACTCATGTTTCCAGTGGAACAGCCACAGCTTCAGAAACAGCTCAAGGAGTTGCTCAAGCTGCAGTGGTGCGACAACGTCAAAGCCTCCGAACTCAACTCGGACGGCCACTATGTGCGCGTCGCCAGAACCGGAGAACTTCGGATCGACGCGCAGGAATCGCTGATGCAGAAGTACCGCCAAGGAGAAGGCCAATGATCCACAACGACGACGCTTTTACCACGATGCTCCTGACCGTGCCCATAACCCCCGACAAGGAGGAGCTGGCGCGGCCGCTTTCCCCCGCCGAATTCGCGCGGCTGGACGAACTGGCGGTGAAGACACGGCCCGGCTCGCTGGGCGCGATGATCGACATCGACATGAGCGGGCTGATGCTGCGTTACGGCATGCGCGAGGCGGATGCCTACCGCGTCTGCCTTTTGCTGGCGCGGAACCTGCCGCTGTCCTTCCTTCTGGAGCGGCTGGGCGCGGCGGGCATCGAGCTGGTCACGCTGTACGACACCGCCTACCCCGCCCGCATTCGCGGCGCGCTGGGTGAAAAAACGCCGCCCACCCTGTTTCTGAGGGGGCGGCCGGAGATCTTTCGCCAGAACGCAATCGCCATTCTGGGGTCTGTGCCCCCGAAGGGCGAGGCGGAGGCCCACGTGCGCTCGCTGGTCCGTCATGCCTCCGAAGAGGACTACGTGATCCTGACCGACGGGATGACCGGCCTTGGGCGCATCGCCGAGGACGAGGCGTACCTCTGCGGCGGGCGCGTGATCTCATTCCTCGCCGGCGCGCTGATGGAGCGCATCGCCCAGCCGATGCTTTCAAAGCTCATCGAGGAAAGGCGCGGCGCGGCGGTCTCGCCACTGCATCCGGAGGCGCTGCCGACGAAGCACCACGGCCTCGCCCGCGCCAAGTGCCTTTACGCCCAGGCCAGCGCCGCCTTTGTCTTCGGCGCGGAGCTGAAGCGGGGCGATACCTGGCAGGGTGCCGCGGAGGCACTCCGGGACAGGATCTGCCGATACGTCTACGCCTGGGAGCCCTCCCCCTACGCGGGCAACCGCGCACTGATCGAACGCGGTGCGCTGCCCTTCCCCGGCGAGGTCAATTTCGCTCAGCTCTCCGGGGTCTGGCGGGGTGCAGAGGCGGAGCAGCTTTCGTTCTTCGACTGGGAAGCGCCAACCCCGCGATAAGCAAAAGAAAAACTGCCGGAAGGAGCAGCCCTCCCCAGGGACCCGCCTCACCGCCGGTGAGCCAGGGCTTCGAAACGTGATAGGTCTCGTACAGCGCCCCCTGAGACCATGGCGGCATGCCAAAAACCGCCACCGTCAATAGTGAAAACACGGACAAAAACCCAGTGGCGGGCGCGACCCCGCCTTTATTTTCGCGCGTAAGCCAGACCAAACCCCCGAACAGCGCGCCGGACAGAAGGCCGATGGGCGTCCAGCGGCCGAAGAGGAGCGCGTACAGAAGCGCGCAACCCGCGTAAGCGGCGGATTTGTGCCACCCCGACAGGATTTCGCCGATCATCCCGGTCGCCATCACCGCGCCCAGCGCCTGGGCGACCAGAAAAGCCATGAGCATCGGCGTCAGCGCCGAAAACGCCGGGCGCGTCAGCGCGTGGCCGAAGCGCATGACGTCCAGAAGGCGCAACAGCGCCAATAGTCCGAACGCCGCCACCGCGCCAGCCGCGATCCCCGCACAAAGCCCTTTGCCCATTTCAACCCGCGCCCCCAGCGCGCGCCCCATTAGCCGCGCGGCCAGCCAGATGGCCGCACCCTGTAGGAAACCACTGACGTAGGCAAAGCCGCCATACAGAAGCTGCGCCCACCCCGGCGCGCGGGCCACGTTCTCGCTGGTGACGCCCCAGACTTCAAAGAGCCGCCCGAAGAGCACGGTCGCCCCCATCGGCACCGCCCACGCGGCGAGAAATACCGCCGCGATGGCGAAGGCCAGTTTCAAGCCCCGGCGCATTTGTCCCTCACGGTTCAGAAACAATCCTTTGAAAGCCGCGCCTCTCCCGCGAAGGCGGGAGCTTTTATCATTCGTTTTCTTCATGACTCTCCTTTGGGGGAATGTGCGCCGCCCACGCGGCGCGCTTTACTTCGTAGCGCATGGTGTTTGCCGGGCTGGTGGAGGGCATCAGCGCCCAGTTAAGCTCGAGTGGCGGCAGAAGCCGCTTGTAAAGGCGGAGCGCGGCGCCGCCGTTGAAGAGCACTATTTGAAGCCCGGGGCACTTTTTGATCAGTCCCGGAACGTCGTTGGCGCGCGCCTGTCGGATGTCGCCGTCCAGCGAACCGGGCCGGACACAGGAATGCACCACGTCCCACAGCGCGATTCGGTGGCGCACAAGCATCCGCTTTTTCTCGTCAATGCTCTCTGTCGGCACTTCGCCCAAGAGGTCAAACATGATCGGCCAGAAGGCGTTGCGCGGGTGTGCGTAATTGAAGCCCTGCTCAAGCGAGGCCAGGCTGGGCGCGGTGCCCAGGATCAAAACGCGCGCGTCCTCCGCCCACACGGGGCCAAAGGAATGAACTTCGGACATAAAACGATCTCCTCCACGCCCATTATACCACCTTTGCGGCATGGCAAGCGTGTTTCTCTTTTCAAACCCGGAAAAATACGCTATAATGAAAGAGGATTAACAATGTCGGCAAAAACGATAATATTACCGGGGAGCTGAAGATATGGAAACGCTCCGCGCCAAGCAGGGTTTCATCTGCGACATGGACGGCGTGATCTACCACGGCAACATGCTTCTTCCTGGCGTTAAGAAATTCATCGACTGGCTGGAAGCGAACAACAAGAACTACCTGTTCCTGACCAACTCCTCAGAGCGGTCTCCTCGAGAGCTCCAGCAGAAGCTTATGCGCATGGGCTTGCAGGTGGACGTCAGCCACTTCTACACCAGCGCGCTGGCCACGGCCAGCTTCCTTGCGTCCCAGTGCCCGGAGGGCAGTGCCTATGTGATCGGCGAACCCGGCCTGATCACCGCGCTTTACGATGCCGGATTCACGATGAACGACGTCAACCCCGACTACGTGGTGGTCGGAGAAACCTTTAACTACAACTACGACAAGATTCTAAAGGCCGTCCAGCTTGTCCTGAAGGGCGCCAAGCTCATCGGCACCAACCCGGATGTGACCGGGCCCGTGGAGTCCGGCATCGCACCGGCAACCCGGGCGCTGGTCGCGCCCATCGAGATGTCCACGGGAAAGCAGGCCTACTTCGTGGGCAAACCCAACCCGCTGATGATGCGAACCGCCCAGAAGCGGCTGGGTATCCACTCCGCGGACACGGTGATCGTCGGCGACCGGATGGACACCGACATCGTCGCCGGCATCGAAGCGCAGATG
>JAEZTD010000089.1 GCA_023443705.1 Bacillota bacterium
AGGCCAGCCTGCGCCGCCCAGCAGATGAACAGCGTCGAGAACACGTGGGTTTCGGCCCACCGGAGGACGCATGTCAATTCGTCCCAGTAGTCCACATCCTCAAAGCGCAGCATCTCCACCGGCGCGCCGGTGATGACCAGCCCGTCAAATTTCTCATGCCTGACGTCGTCAAACGTCTTGTAGAAGGCGTCCAGGAGCAGTTTGGAGGTGTTGACGCTCTCGTGGGTGGCGGCGCGCAAAAGCGTCACTTCCACTTGAAGCGGCGTGTTGCCGATCACGCGCAGAAGCTGCGTCTCGGTGACCTCCTTCGTGGGCATCAGGTTCAGGATGGCCACCCGCAGCGGGCGGATGTCCTGACTGACGGCGCGCTCCTCGGTCATGACGAAGATGTTCTCCTCGCGCAGCACCTGTACCGCCGGAAGGTTGTCGGGAATTTTGACAGGCATAAACTTCCTCCTATGCTCCGACCCGGATGACCGCGCCAGCTGCCCTGTATGAACTCTTGAACAGGCGCTTCCGATCAATCTCCTTGCCTTTTGCGTTGTAATAGACTTTGTACGTCTCCGCCGTATACCCTTTGCGGCCGGATTCCACCACCACCCGCTCGCCCGGCGCCAGCGTCGGATCGACGATGATCTGATCCGCCTTCTGGCTGGTCACGCCCGTCCGCTTGGATACGACCTTGATGGTGACTCCGCCTTCGAGCCTTTTGCCATACAGGCTGATGTTCACCTTCTTGTCCTTGGAGAGCGATGCCACGATGTACACGGGGTAGAGGCTGGTGTTGGTAAACTTGAAGTCCTGATTGGGCCAGTTGACCGCCGCGTCCTTGCCCAAATCCACGTAAGTGGAGGGAATCGAGTGGGGCGATCGCTCTTTGATCTTGAGATCCGCCTTCGCCACGGCGTTGAAGAGCGTCGTGGATACCTGGCAGATGCCGCCGCCCACCTGCAGCGTGTGCATGCCGTTTTCCAGCGCCCCCGCGGCCTTGTAGCCCTTCTTGGTGGTGCGCTCGCCCAGGGCCTTGTTAAAGGAAAAGGTCTCTCCCGGCTGGATGACCATGCCGTTTAATGCTTTGGTCGCCAGCTTCAGGTTGGTCAGTCGGTTGGAGTTTGAGGAAGAGGCGTCGGTGGTCGCGGTCGTGATCTTGCCAAACTGCTCGGAAAGCTGCGCGGCGGTCATCGGCGGCGCCACCTCGTCGCGCTGGATCGCCATCGTTCCGCCGCCCGAGCGCACCTTATCGAGCACCTGCCGCTTCAGTTTTTCGGGATCGACGACATAGCCGACGGTTCCTTCTGAAAAAGCGAACTTGAGCTTCGTGGTCGAAAAGCCGGTCACGAGCGCATTGCTGCCGGGTTGCGTGAGGGAAGACGCGATGGGGGTCAGCGCCGAGAGAAGCTTTGCCTCGTCGATGGAGCGGGAAATGCCGTAATCCCTCGACCACTCGCCCGCCGCCCTGGACGCCTGGGCGTACCGCTCCTCAAAGCTGCCGTAACGGCCCACCGCCCACGCGCTGTCCACAATCTGGCGGTAATCGCTGGAATACCCGAAAGCGTCCGACTCCAGCGTCCACGCCTTTTCTCCGAAGGTGAGTTCCACAAAATACGCGCTCTCGCGTTGCTGCTCGAGCGCCTGGAAATGTGCAAGCGCCGTTTGGTACTCCATGTCGCTCACGTCGACGCCGTCGATCGTCAGCCCCGGATAGAATGTCGGCCGATCCACCAGCGCGCGCTTCTCGAGAAAAACGCGGTAATCGCCCAGCACGTCCGCAGCGTACAGCCCGATGACCACCAATGTGCAGACGAGCGCCGCCGAAACCGGCCCCGCCCACCAGATTTGCCGCGCTTTTTTCTTGCGCGCGGATCTCGATTCGGGCGACCGGGCTTTCCGGCCCGCTTTGTTCTCAGACATCAGAAGCCCCCTCATCCCGACGGGAATAGTCATTCAAGAAATGACAGTCATAGCGATATTATAGCCCAAGCGGGCGCTTTCCTTCCAGTGTCGTTTGTACAATTAACATTTTTGCCCAATGATGCGCACAAAAGGCCGGAACCGCACCCACGGTTCCGGCCACAAGCATGCTTAGAACAGGCCGGAAATACGCCCCTCGTCGTCCACGTCGATGCGCTCGGCGGCGGGGGATTTGGGCAGGCCCGGCATTGTCATGATGTCGCCGGTCAGCGCAACGATGAAGCCCGCGCCGGCGGACACCCTGAGGGACTTGACCGAAACCTCAAACCCGGTCGGCGCGGCGAGCAGTGTGGGCTTGTCGGAAAAGCTGTACTGCGTCTTGGCCATGCACACGGGAAGGCCACCGAAGCCCATCTCCGAAAGCTTCTTCGCCTGCTTCTTCGCCTCCGGGCTCATCGCGATGCCCGCGCCGCCGTAGACGCGGCGCACGATCGCCTCGATTTTCGATTCGATGGGCTGATCCAGCTCGTAGCAGAACTTCATGTCGCCGCCTGACTGGGCGGCGACCAGCTCGGCCAGTTCGATGCCGCCCGCGCCGCCCTTCGCCCATACCTCGCTGAGGGCGACGGGAATGTCCAGCGATTCGCATTTTTCGCGCACGAGCTGAAGCTCCGCCTCGGTGTCCGTCGGGAAGCGGTTGATCGCGACGACAACCGGAAGGCCGAACACCTCGCGAAGATTCGCCGCGTGGCGTTCAAGGTTTGAAAAGCCCGCCGCCAGCGCCGGAAGGTTTTCTCCGGAGAGGGCATCCTTCGCCACGCCGCCGTGCATTTTGAGCGCCCGAACCGTGGCGACAAGCACCGCCGCGTCAGGCTTGAGCCCCGCCGCGCGGCACTTGATGTCGATGAACTTCTCCGCACCCAAGTCAGCGCCGAAGCCCGCCTCCGTGACCACGTAGTCTCCGCACTTCAGCGCCATGCGGGTGGCGAGCACCGAATTGCAGCCATGGGCGATGTTGGCGAAGGGGCCGCCGTGGATGAACGCGGGCGTGTGCTCCAGCGTCTGCACCAGGTTGGGCTTCAGCGCGTCGCCAAGAAGCGCCGCCATCGCGCCGCCCGCCTTGAGATCGCCCGCGGTGACCGGCCTTTCGTCATAAGTATAGCCCACCACCACCCGGCTGAGGCGCTCCTTGAGGTCCCGCATGCCGCTGGCCAGGCATAGCGCGGCCATGACTTCGGAAGCCACGGTGGTGTCGTAGCCATCCTCCCGGGGCGTGCCGTTGACGCGCCCGCCGAGGCCGTCCACCACATATCGCAGTTGCCGGTCGTTCATGTCCACACAGCGCCGCCATGTGATGCGCCGCGGGTCGATCCCGAGTGCGTTGCCCTGGTAGATGTGGTTGTCAAGCATCGCGGCCAACAGGTTGTTGGCGGCGCCGATGGCGTGAAAGTCGCCGGTAAAGTGCAGGTTGATGTCCTCCATCGGGATCACCTGCGCGTATCCGCCGCCCGCCGCGCCGCCCTTGACGCCGAACACCGGCCCCAGCGACGGCTCCCGGAGCGCCACCACGGCCTTGCGGCCGGTGCGCCGGAGCGCGTCGGCAAGGCCCACCGTGGTGGTGGTCTTGCCTTCCCCGGCGGGCGTCGGCGTGATGGCGGTGACGAGGATCAGCCTGCCGTCCGTTTTGTCGCTGTCGCGTAAGAATTTGAGATCGATCTTCGCTTTTCCCCTGCCATAGGGCTCCACATACGCTTCACCGATGCCCGCCGCGCGGGCGATGTCCTCGATCGGAAGCGGGCGGGCTGCCTGTGCGATTTCAATGTCGGTCATGATGCTTCACTCCTTGTGTATTGCCGGGCATTCGCAAGGCGTATGGCGCGCGTGGGGCAGACGCGCACGCAGTCGCCGCAGCGGATGCACTCCGGGCTGTTTGGATTATGCTCCGGATCGACGCCCATCTTGCAGACCTTCCGGCACGCGCCGCAGTGAACGCAAGCCGCGCTGTCCACGCCGAGGCGCATGAGCGCCACGCGGTTGAAGGGCGCGTAGGCCGCGCCCAGCGGGCAGAGATACTTGCAGAAGGGGCGGTAATACTTAATCGCGCCGATCAGAATCATGAGCGCGAGGGCTGCCTTCCAAAGGAACAGAAACCCCGCCTGGGGGCGCAGCAGTTCGTTGACGGACAGCAGTATGCCCCCTGCCAGCGTACCCGCCGGGCATATCCACTTGCAGAACTGGGGGCTTCCAATCCCAAATTCGTTCACCAGAAGCATCGGCCCCGCGACCACGAACAGCGCAAGCACGAAATACTTGACCCACACCAGCCGCCTGTGGCCGGGAAGGCTGACGCGCTTCCATTTTTCCGGCAGCGGGATCTTGTAGAGAAGGTCCTGAATCAGGCCGAAGGGGCATGCCCAGCCGCAGATCACGCGGCCGAAAGCGCTGCCGATCAAGAGGAGAAAGCCGATGACGTAAAACGAGAAGAAGCTTCCCCGCCCTGTCAGGACCGCCTGCAGCGAGCCGATCGGGCAAGCGCCCACCGCGCCCGGGCAGGAATAGCAGTTGAGCCCCGGCACGCAGATCGATTTCGACCATCCGGTGAAGATGCGCCCCTGGACGTAGCCCAGCGCGTACCCGTTGGTCAGCGCCGTCCACGCCAGCTGAAACAGCGTGCGCCCGTCCTTCTTTTTAGCCAATGCCGATGCACTCCAGACAGATGGCCTTCGCCTTCATGAATACCGTCGTCACTTCGCCGCTAAAGACGCCGAAGGCGAGCATCGCCGCCCCCGCCGCGATCAGGATCAGCGCCGCCCGGTTTCGGCGAAATGCGCCAAAAAACCTGTCGTTTCGACCGATCAAAGCACATCACCTCAAGACATAGCATACCACAGCCCCGCGGTTCTGTAAAGATTGACAGAAACCCTTCATATAGATATAATGAATTCGTGAGCCTACAACATATGGGGGCGTGTATCGTGAAAAAAAGCCAGGAATTCGAACTCAGAAAGTACGTCGGAGATCTAGATTCACTGTGCGGCATCGCATCGTTCACCTACGACGACGGCCCGGCGAGGGGCGTCAAGGCCTTCCGCGCCAAGAACGGCAAGGGCCTTTCACTGACCGTCGCCGCCGACCGGGGCCTTGACATCCCTTACGCATCGTTCAAGGGCGTCCCGGTGGGCTTTTCTTCCGCGACGGGCCTGCGCTCGCCCGCGCTTTACACGGAGAACGGCGCGCAGGGCTTCCTCCGGCAGTTCTACGCCGGTCTTCTGACGACCTGCGGCATCACCTACTCCGGATCGCCCTGCGAGGACGAGGGCCGCGCGCTGGGCCTGCACGGCCCCTACAGCAATACGCCCGCTTCGGGCGTCGTGGCCGAAGCCTTCTATGATGGCGACGAAAAGAAACTGCGCTTCGCGGGCAGCGTGCGCGAGACCTCCGTCTTCGGCCCGAACATGCTTTTGAGCCGCGAAATGACGGTTGAAACCGAGCGCAGCATCATCCGCGTTCGGGACGTCGTGGAGAACCAGGGCTTCGCGCCGCAGCCGGTGATGATGGTCTATCACATCAACTTCGGATATCCCCTCCTGGACGACGGAGCGAGGATCTACGCCAATTTGAAATCCGTCACGCCGCGAAACGACATCGCGAAGGCGAACTTCGATCATTATGACCACATCGAGGCACCGGGCGTCGGGCGGCCGGAGGAGTGCTTCTTCCATACGGAGCCGGAGGGCGAGGCCTTCGCGATGCTGCACAACCCGAAACTCGGCATCGCGGCCATCGTCCGCTACGACGCATTGGTCATGCCGCTCCTCTGCCAGTGGAAGTGCATGCAGGCCGGCAACTACGCGCTCGGCCTCGAACCCACGACGGCGGGCGTACTGGGCCGCGCCGCAGCCCGCGCCGCGGGCGAGTTGCCGATGCTGGACGCCGGAGCGTCCCGCGAGTTTAATTTCTCCGTCGAGTTCACCGACGATGCCGAAGTGATCGAAGCCTTCAAGGCGAAGGCCGCGAAGTAACTGGCACCATTAACGATAAAGACTACCGCGCCGGACTAAGTCCGGCGCGGTAGTCAAGGCATCGAAAAACCCTATGGTTCTTTCGATGCGAAGGAAGGAATCCTGCGTGCGCCTGAAATCCTCACGGATTTCCGAGCGGAGAACTGACCAAAGGTATAGATAGCGCCACCAAGTTGCGTACTGGTGGCGCTATCACGTTCCCGGCGTACACGCCGCCGGGAACGATTGAATCCCTGCGGAGACTTTGTTGATGGTCTGAGGACCCTGCGACGAAAGTCGCGGGGGCCTCTTGCGCTGAAAGGCCCTTCGGGGTATGCCCTGCTGCCGGTGAAATCCTTGGGCGCAACCGCCAAGCGCGCGGCGGCCAAACCGTCGCATATTGCAAATTTTGGCGCAAACCATTTAATTCGATCCATAAATATTGACAATCCATGTAACTCGGGTGTAATATTAACCATAACAAAAAATGGGAGGCAATCAAATGAAGAAGCTCATGTCCCTGCTGCTCGCCCTGGTTCTTTCTTTCGGATGCATCGCTGCGATGGCGGAGGCCGAAGCGCCTGCAAATGCCGCCTTCGAGGGCACCTGGGTGCAGTTTGAGGACGGGTTTGAAGTGTATCTGCCCAGCGACTGGCTGGTGCTAGAAGTGACCCAGGATATGATCGATTCCGGCATTTTTTATGCCGTCAGCTCCCCCGACGGCGCCCGCAGCATGCAGGTTGCGTGGGCCGAGAGCGTGGATGCCGCGACCGCGGAAGACGTCAAAGCCCAGCTGGAAGGCGCTTACCAGGGCGTTGAGATCCTGAACTTCAACGGCGTGGACTTTGTCAGCTACGATGATACCGCCAATGATTGCGCGGGCATCGCCGCGCTGGACCCCAACGGAGGCATGTTCCTGTTCAACTTCTACCCCGCTTCGGACGAGGCGTTCGGGCCGGTGGCGGTGACCATCGCCACCTCCATCCGCAACACCGCCGCGTAAAAAACCCATGAATAAGCGCCGGGCTGGACGCAGATCGCGCCGCCCGGCGCTTTTTTGTGCCGCGCTTCGGCGCTTTTGCGTCGCAGCGCGCTTTTCTGCGCTGCCCGGCGCTTTTGCGTCGCAGCGCGCTTTTTTGTGCTGCCAGGCGTGTGTCTCTGCGCGGGCGGAACCCGCTTGTGTGCGCCGCCGCCCGGGAGTATAATGGGACAAACGACTTTGGGAGGCGCCAAATGAACGCAGAACAAATGACGGAGCGCGCGGCGGAGATTCTCCGCGCGGAGGTGGCGGCGGGGCGCATCCCCTTCGGCGCACTCGGCGTATGGCTGGGCGGAGAAATGATCTCGGCCGCCTTCGAGGGTTTTTCGGACATGGAGGCGCGGCGGCCCGCCCGGCGGGACACCATCCTGCGCCTGTACTCGATGTCGAAGCCGGTGACGGCCATCGCGGCGATGATCCTCGCCGAGCGCGGCCTCCTCCGGGAGGATGACCCCGTCGCAAAGTACCTGCCGGAGTACGCCCTCGCCCGCGCGCTCGGCGCGGCGGACGTCGGGCGGCCGATGACGGTTCGGGACCTGCTCAACATGACCTCCGGCATCGTCTACCCCGGCGAGGACGGGGCGGGCCTCGCCATGGAAGCGCTCTTTGGCGAACTGCACGCGGACATCGCGCGGGGCGAGGGCTGGCCGCTTCGCGAGGTGGCGCGCCGGATCGCCGCCTGTCCGCTGGCGTTTGAGCCGGGCGCGCACTGGCGCTACGGGCTGTCCGCGGACGTATTGGGCGCGGTGATCGAAACAGCCTCCGGCCGGGCGCTCTCCAGCTTCCTGGGGGATGAGATATTTTCGCCGCTGGGCATGACGGACACCGGCTTTTTTGTGCCGCCGGAGAAGCGTTGCCGCTTCGCGCAGCTGTACCGGCGCGCGGGCGCGCGGCTCGAAGTTGATCCGGACAGGCACCTGCGGCTTACCCTGTGCCATGAGCCGCCCGCGTTCGAATCGGGCGGCGCGGGGCTGGTCTCCACGTTTGACGATTACGCCCGCTTCGGGCGCATGCTGGCGGGGTACGGGCAGGCGGACGGCGTGCGCATTCTCAGGGAGGAAACCGTCCGCAGCTTTGAAGAAGACCAGCTGACAAACGCCCAGCGGCAGACCCTCGCCTTCGCTGGCTGCGAAGGGCATGGCTACGGGCGGCTGATGCGGGTGTGCGTGGACCCGGCGGCGGCCACTTCCCGCGCGGAGGCGGGCGAATTTGGCTGGGACGGCTGGACGGGCGTCTACATGAGCGCAAACGCCCGGCGCGGCCTTTTCATCATGTTCATGACGCAGGCGTCGGATTCCATCGACGCAACGCTTATGGTCCGGCTGCGGAACCTGGTCTACGAGAACCTATAGAGGAGGCGGAGCATGTACATTCCATCCGAAACCCGCTATCAACAGATGCGCTACCGCCGCTCGGGGGCGAGCGGCCTTATGCTTCCAGAACTGTCGCTTGGGCTTTGGCACAACTTTGGGGACATCACGCCCTTCGGGGTGCAGCAGGCCATCCTGCGGCAGGCGTTTGACCTGGGAATCACCCACTTTGACC
>JAEZTD010000003.1 GCA_023443705.1 Bacillota bacterium
CGCTGCGCTACACGAGCCGCTACTACACGCGCACCTACGCCCAATTCCGCGACGACGTGGACACCTTCGCGCGCGCGCTGATCGCGATGGGCGTGGGCAGGGGCGACCACGTGGCGATCTGGGCCACCAATGTGCCCGAGTGGTTCATCACCTTCTGGGCGGCGGTCAAGATCGGCGCGGTGCTGGTCACGGTCAACACCGCCTACAAGATCCACGAGGCCGAGTACCTGCTGCGCCAGTCGGACACCCACACGCTGGTGATGATCGATCGCTGCAAGGACTCGCACTACCTCGAGATCATGGCCGAGCTGTGTCCGGAGCTCAAGGACAGCGAGCCCGGTCAGCTGAGCAGCCGCCGCCTGCCGCGGCTGAAGAACATCGTGACCATCGACAGCGTGCTTAAGGGCGCGTACACCTGGGAGGAGGCGATCGAGCTCGCCGAGCAGGTGCCCCTTTCCGAAGTGCTCACACGTGCCGCGCGCGTGCAGCCGCACGACGAGTGCAACATGCAGTACACCTCGGGCACGACCGGCTTTCCCAAGGGCGTCATGCTGACCCACTACAACGTGGTCAACAACGGCAAGGCGATCGGCGACTGCATGGATTTGTCGACCGCCGACCGGCTGCTGATCCACGTGCCGATGTTCCACTGCTTCGGCATGGTGCTGGGCATGACCGCCGCGATGACCCACGGCACCACCATGTGCCCGATGCCGTTGTTCTCGCCGCGAGCCTCGCTCGAGTGCATCCACAAGGAGAAGATCACCGCCTGCCACGGCGTGCCCACGATGTTCATCGCGATGCTCGAGCACGAGGACTTCGCAAAAACCGACTTCAGCCACATGCGCACCGGCATCATGGCGGGCAGCCCCTGCCCGATCAAGGTCATGCAGGACGTGCTGGCCCGGATGCACATGGATGAAATCTGCATCACCTACGGCCAGACCGAGGCCTCGCCCGGCTGCACGATGTCCAAGACCAGCGACCCGATCGAGGTGCGCGTGTCCACCGTGGGCGGCGCGATGTTCGGCGTCGAGTGCAAGATCGTCGATCCCGAAACGGGCGCGGAGTTGCCCGACGAGGTGGACGGCGAGTTCATGGCGCGCGGCTACAACATCATGAAGGGCTACTACAAGATGCCCGAGGCGACGGCCGCCGCGATCGACGAGGACGGCTGGCTGCACACCGGCGACCTGGCCCGGCGCACCAAGGAAGGCAACTACAAGATCACCGGCCGCATCAAGGACATGATCATCCGAGGCGGCGAGAACATCTACCCCAAGGAGATTGAGGAGTTCCTCTACACCCACCCGGCCGTCAAGGATGTGCAGGTGATCGGCGTGCCGGACAAGCAGTACGGCGAGGAGATTCTGGCGGAGGTCATCCTGAAGGAGGGCGTCGGCATCACGGCCGAGGAACTCAAGGAATACTGCAGGAGCCGCATCGCCAAGCACAAGTGCCCGCGCTACATCGATTTTGTCTCGGAATTCCCGATGAACGCCGCCGGCAAGATCCAGAAGTACAAGATGCGCGAGCGCGCCGCCGAGAAGCTGGGGCTGACCGCTGTGGGTAAGATCGAGACCGCCTGAGCCGAAACCGTTCCGGTTTTAACCCAAGTGAAACCCCACAAGGCCCGACATATCGCGGCCTTGCGGGGTTTTTCGTACCTGAATTTATACGGCATTTGCCTTGACACATCCGTTGATTTCATGTTACCGTTATCATATGGACAAGCCTTTGGCGTGCCGGTATTCTCCGGTGGACGGGCAAACGACGCCACTCGAAAAAGCCTGAAGCGGCCGCGCGAAGCGCGCAACCGCTCACCATCGGCAAAAGGGAGGGATGACAAGGTTTCTTCCAATTCTATCCCGCGCAAAATAGAATGAAAGGACTGTGATGCGATTGAACGTACTGTTATCAAAATTTAAAGAGGTCCTGTATTCGGTTCTGCCGATCACCCTCATTGTGGTGATCCTCAATTTTACCCTGACGCCGCTTGAGCCCTACGTGTTTGCGAGGTTCCTCTTTGGCGCGGCCGTCGTCACCGTTGGTCTGTCTATTTTTCTCTTTGGCGTCGACATAGGCATTACCCCTATCGGCAACGAGATGGGTTCTGGCATCGCAAAAAGCAATAAAATATGGATTGTCGTGATCTCCGGCCTGCTCCTCGGCTTCTTCGTATCGATCGCCGAGCCGGATTTGCACATCCTGGCCGAGCAGGTGGCCGACGTGACGGCAGGCCTTGTTTCCAAGACGGACATGGTGGTTGTGGTGTCGGTCGGCATCGCGGTCATGCTGACCGCAGGCCTTGCGCGAACCATTTTCGGCTTTCCGCTGTATAAGATGCTGACGATCCTCTACCTCGGCATCCTCGTTCTGGCCGTTTTTACAACCGAGGAATTCCTCGCGATCTCCTTTGACGCCTCCGGCGCAACCACCGGCGCGCTGACCGTTCCGTTCATCCTCGCCCTGGCGGTGGGTGTCTCCGAAATGAAAAAAGACAGCAAGGCGTCCGAAAAGGACAGCTTCGGCTTGGTCGCGATCGCATCCACCGGGGCCATCATCTCGGTGATGGTCGTGAGCATCTTTACAAAGCAGGACGCGGTCACCGCAAGCCTTGATTACGCCGAGGCGGCGAACACCGCCTTCTTCGCCCCCTTCACTGGGATCATCGGCAGCCTTTCCAAGGAAGTTTTGATTGCGCTCGCCCCCATCGTCGTGATCTTCGCCGTAATGCAGGTTTTCGCGTTCAAGCTGCCCCGAAGGGCCTTCCGGCGGATCATCGTCGGCGTGTGCTTCGCGTTCGTCGGGCTTGTACTGTTTCTGGTCGGCGTGAACGGCGGCTTCATGGTGGTTGGCAGGGTCGTTGGCGCCAAGCTCGCGTCGCTGGACAGCTGGATTCCGCTCGTCGGGATCGGGTTTGTGCTGGGCTGCGTCACGATCCTCGCGGAGCCTGCGGTGTACGTTCTGACCCATCAGATTGAAGACGTCACCAGCGGCTACGTGCGCCGCAAGGTTGTTCTGGTCTCGCTGGCCATCGGCGTCGGCTTCTCGGTGGCGCTTTCGATGATCCGGATCCTGATTCCGGGGCTCAGACTATGGCATTATCTGCTCCCAGGGTATATAATAGCCTGTGCCATGAGCTTTTTCGCGCCCAAGCTCTTTGTGGGCATCGCCTTCGACTCCGGCGGTGTCGCCTCCGGCCCGATGACCGCCACGTTTATCCTGGCCTTTGCCCAGGGCGCGGCGGACGCCATCGAGAGCGCGGACGTCATGGTGGACGGTTTCGGCGTGATCGCGATGGTCGCGATGACGCCGCTGATTGCCCTGCAGGTTCTGGGCCTCCTGTTCAAGCTTAAATCTAAAAGGAGCGGCATGAATGGAAGCATTGGGATTGAATAACACCGCGGCGATCGAACTGATCTACGCGATCGTCAATTTCGGCACGGCGCCGAAGTTCCTGCGCAAAGCAAAGGGCTATGGGATAAGCGGCGGCACCACACTTCTGGGCAAGGGCACCGTCCCCAGCCGCATTCTGGACTTTCTGGGCCTCAACGACATCCGCAAGGAGATCGTCGTGATGGTCGCGGAGCGGAGCGTCGCCTTTGAGGCGATCGAAAAGCTCAGCCATGACTTTGAGTTTGCAAAACCCAACCACGGCATCGCCTTCACCATGCCCGTAACTGCGGTATGCGGCATGCACCGCTGCGACCGCACGCCTGCCCTGAAAGACGACAAAGGAGCGACGCACATGTACCAAGCCATCACCGTCATCGTGGAGAGGGGAAAAGCCGAGGATGTCATCGACGCGGCGGTCAAGGCCGGGTCGAAGGGCGGCACCATCATCAAGGCGCGGGGCTCAGGCATCCACGAGACCAGCAAGCTCTTTACCATGGATATAGAGCCGGAAAAGGAGATTGTTCTGATCCTGTCGGAGGCAGACAAGACCAGCGCCATCATCGAATCCATCCGCAAATACATGAAGATTGATGAACCCGGACAAGGCATCCTCTACGTTCAGGAAGTATCTAAAACCTACGGGCTGTACAAATAAGGCGCGGGCCGCCTGGGCATTTGGCGGCGAGTGCGCGGCCTCAGGCCATCAACAAAGTCTCCGTAAGGTTTCACACCAAGCAAAAACATTAATTATTCCAAAGGGACGAGGGATTTTGGATGCGGAGCAAGGAGCTGGAGCGAGGAATAGCAGCGCTATTTTGAGCGGAAGGCGACACAGTTCTGCGCCAAAAGACCCGGCTCGACGAATAATTAAGGCTTTGGATTGGTATCAATCGTTCCCGGCGGCGTGTACGCCGGGAACGGGATAGCGCCACCAGTACGCATATTGGTGGCGATTTCTATACCTTGGGTCAGTGCGCCGCTCGGA
>JAEZTD010000055.1 GCA_023443705.1 Bacillota bacterium
GGAGTGTCGTTGGTTCGAATCCGACCGCCGCTACCACGAAAGAAGTCCCGAAATCGCAAGAGTTCGGGACTTTTGCTTGTTGTTTTTCGAGGCGGGCCGTTATGTGGGAATACCGCACGCGTTCTCAGCCTGCGCGCCCAGGGCTTTGTCTCGCTGCGCCAGCCCTTCCGCAACGGAGGCGGCGATCCCGGAAGGCCTGCGCCTGTAACTCTCTGGAATTTCAGGGCGGCGTGGGCCAACGGGATGGCCCTTCCCGGCGCACCGGCTGGCGCGAGCGAGTGAAACCCTACCGGCACTTTGCCGATGGCCTCCCCGGAAGCCTTCGGTTCCGAAGCGTTGCGGTTGGCGTCCTCTGCGACAGGCTCGGCCTCCCGCAGTGGCCACGGGCGCAGACCCATTGAACCCGCGTGCTGGCGGGATGGGTCTTTTTCCCGCGAAGCCGTAAAACCTGTTCTTAACATTTCTGTGATATAATAGTCCATAGTTGAGATGACTTTCGTAGGAGCGTGCGGACAAGAAAGGAAATCATCATGAATTTGGTTTCGGAACAGGTTCGTCATGACCGGTTTGGTGTGGGCACCATTATGGGGCAGACGGAGACAATGGTAGAAGTGCGCTTTGACGATTCCACTGGAATCAAGAAGTTTAACTACCCTTTGGCCTTTGAGTCTTTTCTGGAACTTTGCCGCCCTGCCCTGAAAGGGACGATGGACGAGAAGCTCTCGGAAATCCGCGAGCAGGTGGAGGCCGAGCGCATCCGCCGGATGGAAGCCGACCGGCTCCGGGAAGAAGCCGTCCGCGAGCTGATGGCACAGCACACCGCCGCGAAGAAGGCGGCGAAACCCAGGGCGAGAGCGCCCAAGGCCCCCAAGGCGCCCAAGGCGCCGAAGACAACCGTGGTGCAATAACGTACAGGCGCAGCTCGTGCGATGTCTGGGTGCGAAGCATACTGGATACAACGAAAAAGCCCTGAAATCTTAGGATTTCAGGGCTTTAGTATATCGAAAACTTTGCCCGCTTCACCGCTTTGAAAGATCCCGGATGATCCGCTCCGCTTCCTCACGGCTTCTTGCGCAGCGCAGGGTGCGGCCAGCATCCCTGTCGCCGCCGCGCCGCGAGCCTATGTTGACGATGACGAACTCGTCCAGATGTCCCGGCACGCGGCGCGCCTCATAGCGCCCGGCGTGAGCCGCGGTTCCGCGCTCGTCGAGGGACCGGGTCCGCTTGGGATTGATCCACACCTCGTCCACCTTTTCCTTCTTTCGGAAAAACATGCGCGCACCTCCGCTTCAATAACACTTCTTACAGGCATCATAGCCCAGGCGCTTGGCCTCCGAAATGCTGACGGCCTTCGGACGTTACCGGTTCTCTTCGCCGCCGTCGTCCTGATTCCTTTTTGCCCGCTGGTATTCGTCGGACTTTCGGTATTCCCGGTTGGCATCTGCAACGGCGTTTGCCAGCATTTCGCCCTCTTCAGGGTCCATGTGCTTGAGCCGTTCGGAGGTCTGGACCATCTTCAGGTTCTGGATGCGCTGCGCATCCGCCTGGGTCTTTGCGCGCCGCAGCGCGCGCTCGTATTCGTCCCGCTCGATCGACACCCGGACGGCCTTTTCGTACAGCTCCGGCGCGTACTCCCGGAGGAAGTCCATCTCCGTGGGGGAGAGCCGCTTGCCCGCCTTCAGCTTGGCACGCAGCGACTCAATCCTCCGTGCCGTCGGGTCCTGTTCCGGCGGCCGGATGGCGGCGGCCGGGTCGTCCTTTTTCGCGTACTTTGCGGCGGCCTTCTTCACCTGCTGCGGCCACAGCGAGTGCAGAAAGCCGTCTCCGGATGCGATGCCCTTGAAGTACAAGCCAGACACCTCCCACTCGCGTATATCGTCCGGATCGAGGCGTTTTTGAACCGCGCGCCGGGAACGGCAGAATATGGCGTAATCCGGATGGGTTTTTGGGTGTTTCGCACCGCGCGCGGCGGGTAGATAAGAAATAGTTAGAAAAGACTAACATCCGGCGAAATGCCGGGCGAAAGGAGCAACAATATGTTTGAGCAGATTAAGCTGCCCTACGCGTTTGACGCGCTGGAGCCCCATATTGACACCGCCACCATGGAGACCCATTACCTGAAGCACCACGCGGCCTACACCAAGAACCTGAACGACGCGGCGGAGAAGGCCGGGCTGACCGGAAAATCCATCGAGGAACTTCTGTCGCACTGGAAGACCGCCGTGCCGGACGACGTAAAGGCGGCCGTCCGCAACAACGGCGGCGGGTTCTTCAACCACAACCTGTACTTCGGCCATTTGGCGCCCAAGGCGGGCGGCGAACCCTCCGGCGCGCTGGCGGACAAAATCCGGGACGCCTTCGGCTCCTTCGCCGACTTCAAAGAGCAGATATCGAAGGCGGCCACCGGGCAGTTCGGCTCCGGCTGGGCGTGGCTGGCCGCGGACGGCGGCGGCGAGCTGAAGGTCATGGCCACCCCCAACCAGGACAACCCGCTCTTTGAGACGGAGGGCCTGTGGCGGCCGATCCTGGGCATCGACGTATGGGAACACGCCTACTACCTGAAGTACCGCAACCTCCGGGCGGACTATGTGAAAGCCTTCTTTGAGGTTGTGGACTGGAACGCTGTATCGAACAATTACACTCGCCGCAACTAACGCGAAGTGAAGAAGTCCTCCTGAACGATCGCGCATTCCGGCGGCCTGTCGCGCCCTCCGCATTTTAGCGGAGGGCGCTTCGCGCGTTGAAGCCGATTCCGCAGCTCTTGGATGGGTGGCGCTCCTTTCACGCATCTTAATTAAGTGCGCTTCGCGCAATAAAACGCACGTTAAATGGCGCGATAGGGATAATTGTGCCGAGCATATGGTCTTCATTACGCAATGTTGGGTTTGTAAGTATGACGCATATACGATGCACGGCGCCGAATTTAATGCCGAAATCGTCTTAGAGCCGCCAAAAAAGATGACGACCTTGATTTTTATTTGATATCTCGGTTGGAATGTGTTATACTGTGCCCGAAAGGAAGTGTTTCCTGTGGCTGCAAAGAAGAAGGTTGAAGTGGTTAAAGTGGAAACCAAAGCGAAGCGCAATTTCCGAAGTGCGGAAGAACGCATCGCGGAGATCGACCGGAAGATCGCTTTCCATACCAGGGCGATTGAGCAACTCGAAACCAGAAAGTCCAAGGTCAGCGCGCCGCGCAGGCGCCGCCTGTCCTACGCGAAGGTGTTCGCGGAACTCAAGGCCTCCGGCAAGACGCCCGAGGAGATCGCCGAACTCATCAAGACCTGAGGGTGTCGGGCGCAACCGCGCTTTTCGGTGCCTTCGCAAGCCCGAACCTCCCCGGCTTTCCGGGCTGCACGCGGGCTTATTAAAACATACTGATGGGCGGGCAGGCGGCGGGCCGAACCCGCCTGAGAAACAGGCTGGCGAACGGCCGGCCTTATGGCCTAAAGAAAAAGCAATGCGCGGAAGCTCTCGCAGCTTTCGCGCATTTCTAATTTTTACATCCATTTTACGGCCTGACGGCTTGCAATTTGGCCTGAATTTGGGTAAACTAAGGATGCGGTTAGCACTCGGGTGAAATGAGTGCTAACAAACAGACAGCAAGCAGGAGGCGTGCACATGAAAATCAATCCATTGGGTGACCGCATCGTGATGAAGAATCTTGAAGCGGAAGAGACCACCAAGGGCGGTATTCTCCTCACCAATTCGGCCAAGGAAAAGCCGCAGATGGCGGAAGTCCTGGCGGTGGGTCCGGGCGGCAACGTGGACGGCAAGGAAATCGTCATGCATGTGAAGGCCGGCCAGAAGGTCATCTACTCCAAGTACGCAGGTACCGAAGTCAAGCTGGACGGCGAGGAGTTCATCCTCGTTCGCCAGTGCGACGTGCTGGCCGTCGTCGAATAACCAATCTAGAAACGAACCGGGAGGGTATGAATTATGGCAAAGCAGATCAAGTATGGCGAAGAAGCCCGCCGCGCGCTTGAAAAAGGCATCAACGCGCTGGCCGATACCGTGAAAATCACGCTGGGCCCCAAGGGCAGGAACGTGGTGCTGGACAAGAAGTTCGGCGCGCCCCTCATCACCAACGACGGCGTGACCATCGCCAAGGACGTCGAGCTGGACGATCCCTTTGAGAACATGGGCGCGCAGCTCGTCAAGGAAGTCGCCACCAAGACCAACGACGTGGCCGGCGACGGCACCACCACCGCGACGCTTTTGGCCCAGGCCATCATCCGCGAAGGCCTGAAGAACGTTGCCGCCGGCGCGAACCCGATGGTTCTGAAGCGCGGCATCGAGAAGGCCACCGAAGCCGCCGTGAAGGCGCTGGAAGACATCTCCAAGCCCGTTGAGAACAAGCAGTCCATCGCCCAGGTCGCCTCCATTTCCTCCGGCGACGCCGAGATCGGCGACCTGATCGCCGACGCGATGGAGAAGGTCGGCAAGGACGGCGTCATCACCGTCGAGGAATCGAAGACCATGAAGACCGAGCTGACGCTGGTCGAAGGCATGCAGTTTGACCGCGGCTACGCCTCCGCTTACATGGTCACCGATTCCGAGCGGATGGAAGCCGTGCTGGACAACCCGGCCATCCTGATCACCGACAAGAAGATTTCGAACATTCAGGAACTTCTGCCCCTCCTCGAGCAGGTTGTGCAGAGCGGCAAGAAGCTG
>JAEZTD010000062.1 GCA_023443705.1 Bacillota bacterium
ACGCTCTGTTCGAGCCCTCATAAGCCGTTTTTACCTCGAATGTAACCTTGGCTGCCTGTACGCTGACCGCCATTTTCTTACACTTTTTCACCGCTATTTTTCGGCATTTTCAGAACGCTATTGACACATCAACGTATGCGTAGTTGCGGATAACAAGATTGTCCTGTTGATGTATCGGCGGGGGGAGCGGGACATGTGCGTCAAATCTTCATACACCTGCAGCAGGTTCTGGAAGCCGCTGCCCAACGAGTTTCCGGGCAGTGCGGTTGTTCTGAGGAGACCAGTTGCTATGGCTGCCTGCGCAACTATGGCAATCAGTTTGATCATGAGAAGCTGGGCCGCGGCGTTGCGTATGAATACCTGTCCTGGCTTCTGGAGGACAGCCTGACCGCCAATTTGGACGCAAAGCTATCTTGCCGCCCCGGAGGTATCGCCGTTTTGTAGGCGTCGTTTATTTCGTCATGTTATTCGGCGATACGAAACTGAAACTTCGCGCTTATTTCAAGTTGCTGCCATCTGACCTTCAACTCGGATGGCTGCTTCATCATTTTTCTGCCATCAGAATTGCCCTCCAAAAAGCAAAACACCGATGTCAAACATCGGCGAAACCCTTGTGTTATAAGGCTTTGCGGGCTCATCTACGGCTTTCAAGACCAGCGCCTTCAACCACTCGGCCATCTCTCCAAGAGATAAAACCAGTATTCGCTATTATAGCGGGGTTTTGGGGCAACGTCATTGCCAAAAATGGACTTTGGTGGGCTCGATGGGATGTTTTCGGGAGGTTTTGGTGGTTGGAGACTGATTTACGGTGAGATCAAGGGGGGCGGTATCGCTGATCTGGGATCAGAATCTTTGGAGAAAATGGGTAGAATATGCAGTGATACTCTGCATAGATGCATAAATCCGGCGATGTCAGTGGATGTCAGGAAGGATGCCAACGAGCAAATAGGTTTACCTGGTCGGTGATTTAAAGCCCAAAACGCCCATGCAACGCAGGTCCAATTCCGCGGAATCGGCGACTTGGACTCCTATCAGCAGGATGTGGGAGGAGCGGGACATGTGCGTCAAATCTCCACACACCTACAACAGGTTCTAGAAGCCACTGCCCAATGAGTTTCCGGGCAGTGCGGATATTCTGAGAAGACCTGCTGCTATCGCTGCCTGCGCAACTATGGCATTCAGTTCGATCACGAGAAGCTGGGCCGTGGCGTTACGTATGAATACCTGTCCTGGCTTCTGGAGGACAGCCTGGCCACCAATTTTGACGCAAGGTGATCTTGTTGCCCCGGATGTATCGCCGTTTTGTAGGCGTCGTTTATAGATTAATTAGTCATGATTTCGGCGATACGAAACTGAAACTGTGAGGCTTATTTCAAGTTGCTGCCTTCTGGCCTTCGATCGGACTGTTTGGCACCTTTTGCCAACCTACAACTATCTGCGCTTCGTAGGACCAGTCGTGCACCGGGGGTGTGGGGTAGAGATGCCTCATTGCAGCCTTAACGCCTCCTAACCCCGCTGCTCGATGCTATACAGCATTTTCGCCAGAACTCCTACTTCCTGGTGCCTTATTATGACAACTCCGATTTTATAACAGATCTAGTATAACATTTTACCGAGTCAGCTGCTATAATGGGAATATGGAACAGAAAATGATGAGGATGATTCTGCAATTTACATGATTTTGGGCTTTTCAAGTGAAAGGGGGCGCGGTGATTGACAAGGGCTAAAAAGGAAGTCGTCATGCAGAAGAGCCTTTCCGAGCGGCTGGCGCCCGCTGTATTCCTTTCGCCCGCGTGCATCCTGCTGGTTTTGATCTCGGTCGTGCCCATTGGCTACTCGCTGTACATCAGCTTCTTGAAGTACAACCTGGCCAAGCCCGTCAGCACGATCCGGTTTTATGAGTTCAAGAATTACCTCAAGATCCTCACCAACCAGCAGTTTTTGGATTCGGTGGTCTGGACGTTGACCTTTGCGGCGGTGAGCCTGATCGCCGAGGTCCTTCTGGGCATGGTGCTCGCCGTGATGCTGAACAGCGACCGCACCAGGCGCTACAGCGCGCCCTTCAAGACGCTCCTCATTATTCCGATGATGATCGCCCCCGTGGTTTCGGCCACCATCTGGAAGTTGATGTTCTACCCTGCCTACGGCGTCGTCAACTGCACGTTGGCGTTGATGGGGCTAAATCAGGTCAACTGGCTGGGCGAGGTTTTCTGGGCGAGGGTTGCAGTGATCGTCGTGGAGGTCTGGGGGGCGACGCCTTTCTGCGCGCTGGTTTTCCAGGCTGCGCTCAAGACGGTCTCCACCGAAATGCTGGAAGCCGCGACGGTGGACGGGGCCTCCCCCTGGCGAACGTACTTCTCCATCACCCTCCCAACGATTCGGAACTTTGTGGCGCTGGTGGTGACTATCCGCTTGAGCGACGCGCTTCGCGCCTTCGACGCGGTCATGCAGCTCACCAATGGCGCGCCCGGTGTGTCTACAGAGACCATCGGGACCACCATCTACAAGACTGCCTTCCGCTACAACGACGTCGGGCAGGGGTCCGCCGGCGCGTTCATCTTCTTTGCCATCGTATCAGTCGTGGCGCTACTCGCCATGAACCTCATGCGGCGGCAGGAATCCTGAGACCGGCTGAAAGGAGGGGTTCCCGTGAGCGAAAAAACCGCTGCGCGCAACGCGCGTATCGCCATGTTCGTGCTTCTAGCCATCTTGACGCTGGGCTTCCTCTTTCCGATTTACTGGGCCGTCACCATGTCCTTCAAGGAAAAGGCGGACATCTTGGTGACGGTGCCGCACTACTTTCCTCAGCGGATCACGATGACGAACTACGTGGAGATCTTCAGAAAATCCAGCTACGGCATCTTCGCCTGGAACAGCGTCAAGCTGGCCGTGCTCACCACCGCGCTGTGTGTATTTGTAGCGTCCATGGCGGGCTTCGCGCTCACCCGGTTTACCTTTAAAGGACGCAAGGCGATTTCAAACAGCATCTTCGTCATCCGCATGATCCCGGCGCTGGTCTACACCGTGCCGCTCTACCTTCTCTACAACACGACGGGGCTTTTAGACAATCACTTCGGCCTCATGCTTGCCTATTGCACCTTCTCGCTGCCGATTTCGATTTGGCTCTTCCTCAGCTTCTATGAGGAGGTGCCCAGGGAGATTTACGAATCCGGCGTGATCGACGGCTGCTCGGAGTACCGGCTGTTCCGCTCCATCGCGCTGCCGCTGGTGGTGCCCAGCATCTCGGTGGTGGCCATCCTTTGCTTCATCGGCTCTTGGAACGAGTTCGGCCTGGCGTTGACGCTGACGTTCAAGGACGCGTTCAAGACGCTGCCCATCGCCATCAACACGATGATTCAGCGGGAGCGGGACACGCCGTTCGGGTCCCTCGCCGCCGCGGGCACGCTGGCGATGGTCCCGGCGATCATCCTGTCGCTGACCACGCAGAAGTACATCGTCAAGGGATTTACGGCAGGGGCTGTGAAGGGCTAGCGCGCGCGGCCCTTTCGGATACGGCAACAATCATAGGAAAGGTGGAAGATTCATGAAGAAGCTACATACCCTCCTCTCCGCGATGCTGGTGGTGGCTATGCTCCTGGGCATGGCGGCCACGGCCGGCGCGTTCTCCTACGAGACCTGCCTGAACCCGGCGGGTGCCGCCGACCTGATCATGACCCTCGAAAACTTGGATCTGGATGGCACTCTTAAGCCCGGCATGTACGAAGGCAAAAAGATTGTCGTCGCCGCCGCCGGTGGCGATCACGCGGCGAGCCTGCGCGAATATGGCAAGATCTTCAAGGAACTGACCGGCGGCGAGGTTGAGGTTCAGGAATTCCCCGACAACCTCTTCGAAAAGGTCCAGATGGGGCTGCAGAGCGGCGGCCAGTTCGACGTGATCGAGATGCCCATCGCGTTTCTGCACTCCTTCGCCTACGCGGGCTACCTGACGGACATCGCCCCGATGCTTGAAAGCCTGGCTTCCCCGGGCTTCGACGTGGGCGACTTCGTGCCCAGCATGTTTGACACCTACTCCAAGTACAACAACCAGACCATCGCTTTCCCCTATAAGCCGGACGCCCAGCTGTTCTTCTACCGCAAGGACCTGTTTGAGGACGATGCCGTCAAGACGCAGTACAAGGAAAAGACCGGCAAGGACCTGAAAGTGCCCGAGACCCCCGAGGAGCTTCTGGAAGTCGCGGCGTTCTTTACGAAGTCGCTCAACCCCGATTCGCCCGTTGAATACGGCTTCTCCACCATGATGTCCAAGGGCAACAGCCGCTTCAGCTGGTTCAACCGCCTGGGCGCGTTCGGCGGCAGCGAGGTCAAGGACGACTACTCGCTCGGCTTTACCGACGGCAGCGGCCTCAAGGCGCTGGAATACACCATCGAGCTGGGCAAGTACGCGCCCAAGGACTGGCTCACCTTTGACTGGGACACCGCCAACACCTTCTTCGCACAGGGCAACGCCGCGATGATGGAGCAGTGGCCGGGCCTTTACCTCACCTGCAACCAGGCCGAGTCCCCGACGAAGGGCAAGATCGGCTACGCGGTCACCCCGGGCCAGAGCCCGACGCTGGGCGGTTGGGGCCTATCGATCGTGGCCGACAGCGCCGAGCAGGAAATGGCGTTCAAGTTCTGCGAGATGGCCACCTCCAAGGACGGCGAGTGCGTCAAGATCCAGTATACCTTTGACCCCTGCCGCACTTCAAACTATGCCCGCAATGTCGTAAAGGAAGTCAGCGAAGTGTACGAAGCGCTGGCCGCCAACCTGGCCTGCGCCACCCAACTGGCTGACACGGACATCCCCTACGTTTCCGCGCAGTGCGGCGACGTGGAGGAAGTGGCCATCCAGCAGGCCCTCGCCGGCGAGATCACCCCGCAAGAGGCGATCGACCAGATGGCCAAGGGACTTGAGGAGATCATCCAGGATGTGAAGGAAGACCTCGAAGCCTAAACAATAGGACTACCCCCCGACAGGGCTGCCGCGGGACGGACTTGAAGCCTCGCGCAAAGAGTCCGGCGCGGCAGCCCTTTCTGCGCCCTTTTCTCCCATCACTTCAAGAAATTTCGCGCGGGCGCAGGCCGCGCAAGGAGGCGTCCCCGTGAAGACCTACAAAAACGAGCTGAGCCTGCCCAACACCCCCGAAGGCATCGGCGATCCGTTCGTGCTCCGGTACAACGGGCGCTACTACCTGTACCCCTCCACGCCCTATCGGGAAAACGGCGTGCACGCATGGGTCTCCGAGGACCTGGTTGACTGGAAGGATGCGGGTTGGGTGGTCCGGGATGCGTGCCTTCAGAATACCTACGCGCCGGAGGTCTGGTACTTCAATGGGCAATTCCTGCTGGTCGGTTCTCCATTTGGACAGGGGCACTACCTCTACGCATCCGAAAGCCCGCTGGGCCCTTTTCAGAAGGTGCGCGACAACTTTGGGTTGGTGATCGACGGCTCCATCTTTGTAGACGACGACGCGCGGCTCTACTTCACCCATGCGGAATATCCCTGCATTCACGGACACCAAATGACGCCGGACGGTGTCGTGGGCGACCCCACGATTCTGCGTGAGACTGGAATGGGCCACTGGACGGAAGGTCCAGGCATCTTCAAACGCGGCGGGAAGTACTACATCACCATGACCGGAAACCACCTGCTCTCAAGGGCCTACCGCATCGATTACGCCGTGAGCGACGTCGGTCCCCTCGGCCCTTATCGCATTCCTTCCCAAAAGACGCTCCTGGTCAACACCGACCGAGCCCATGGCAGCCTTGGGCACTCCTCAAACGTCATCGGCCCGGATCTTGACAGCTATTGGATTTGCTATCATAATTTTGAAATAGACGCAAGCGGCCGCCATGTGCGGCGGAATGTGAACCTCGACCGCATGCTCTTTAATGGGGACAAACTTTCGGTATCCGGGCCCACCCGGCACTTTACGGAGGTGCCTGCCCGCCCCGACGCCTGGGGCTGGGTGGATGAATCGGATAGCGCTGCGGCGTTCGAGCAGGTGGACGGTGCTGTTCTCTTGAGAACCCCCGCGCCGGAGAGCTTTACCGCCGAGGTAAATCTTGTGCCCTGCGGTTCCGCCGAAGCATGCTTTGGCTTCGCAGACGAGGACAACCGCTTCGGCGTACGCATAGAGGGCGGCAACCTATTGGTGCTCAAAAAGGACGGCGGGCGGCAAACGGTGCTCGCCTCCAAAAAGCTCTTTGATGGGTTTGACGAATATGTACTGCATACTGTGCGCATCGAGGCGCGGTTAGGCAGAACCAACGTTCTTATCGACCATATGCTCCAGCTTCAGGGCGTTGAAACAGGCCCGGTTTCGGGCAGGATCGGCGCGCAGGGCGCAAAGCGCGTCAGCTACGTGGCGTTCTCGCGCCACGTGGATCAGCGGAGCGATTTCCTGCACTTCCAGGCGGTGCCGGGCCCGGTGGACGCGGCGATGTTCCTGCCTGCTTCGGAAGGCGAACTCAGCGGCGGCCATCCGGCGGCGTCGTGCGGATTCCGCCCGGAAGACGGCATGCGCCTCGTCCCCGGCGAGGACGGCAGCGAGGACCTGCTGCTATCCGAGGGAGAAACCGTGAGTTACCGCATCAACGCGGCGGGAGAGGGAATCCACCACGTTCAGGCGGTTTTGGAATCACCCTCCGGCGCGGATCTGCTCTTCTCGTTTCGAAGCGGCGCTTACGAAGCCTTCGTTGCCCCTTCCCCAACGCTGACGAGGGTATCGCTCGGGCGGGTGGCGCTCTCCTCCGGGATGCAGAGTTTTTCTGTGAAGCTTGCAAAGGGCGGTGCGCGCATCCGCCGCTTCGACCTCTTTCCAGTAGCGGACGCGCTCTCGGATGAATGGGGCGGCCTGCCGTTGTGCTTCGCCGCGCACCAGGTGGAAGGGCTCGGCAGTGAGGGCTTCCTGCCGCGCCAGGAGGGGCTGCAGATGGACCGGGAGGTGCAGGCGATGGGCATCTTCGGCGGCCGCTTTTTGACGGACGGGCTTATCGAGGCGGATGTCCGCTTCCGCGGCGATGGCGCGGAGAAGTCCGCAGGGCTGTTCCTCCGGCTTTCCGAAAACTCCTACCACCCAGATCAGGTAGCGGTGGGGCACCGGGGTTATTATGTGGGCTTTGACATGGCGAGGGCCCGGATCGACCGGATGAATTTTGACGCCCGGACGCTTGCCAGCGCGCCTTGCGCGCTGGAAGTAGAGCGGGTTTACCGCCTCCGCGCCGCCATTAAAGGCAACCGCATTCAGGCGTGGGTGGACGAAATGGAGATCCTGTCCGTTGAGGACCTGGATTCTCTACCCTATGGTCAGCTGGCGGTGGGATCCTTCGGCGCGAGAGTAACGGTGGAGCGCGTCCGGGTACAATCAAAATAGAGATTTGCAAAGGAGATAGCGATGCAGGACCATTTTGACCGGCCCGGTCTTGACCCCGCACGCTGGGCGTACTACAATATGGGATCACCCGCGATTCAGGTTCCGGAGCGGGTGGGCGATTCGGAGATCAGGCTCTGGGAATACGACCGATTCAACGAGGGGAACTGCCTTCTGAGCCGCCGGTTTCTCGGCGAGCGCGCCTCGGTCAGCTCGGTTGTGACCGGTTGGGATGTGCCTGAGAACGGCGGCGCATGTATCGGCTTCTACGCTGGCGACGGCGCGTTTTCCGATTACGTGCTGCTCGCGGCAGGGCCGGAGCGGCTCGAGATCCGCGTACCCTCCGGCGCGCAGCGGGGCGCTTCGTTCATGGATGAGGGCCAACCCCAGTGGCACGTCGTTGCAGGCGCGGACTATTCGCCCCACTTCCCGATGCGCTTGACGCTGACGCGGGAAGGCGACCTCTATACCGCGTTCATCGATGGCCGGGAAGCGCTGCGCGCCAGCGCCTTCGCTGTCAAGGGCGATGCCCGTGCGCTTCTAAAAGCGCACCCGAGGAAGGACGACCGGTACGTGCCGCTTTCCACGCGCTTTGACTGGGCGGAGGCGACGGGCGAGGTCTCGGAGGCGTCGCTGTGTGGCAGGATCTTGAATGCCGACGGCGAACTTGTTCCGTTCGCCAGCGTGCACGTCGCTGGGTTTGACGACCTTTTCACCCTCGCCGATGAACAGGGCGAATACCGCCTGCCCCGAGTCCCCCGCGGGGCGCGGAAGCTGGTGGCGGCGGCGGAAGGCTACGGCTTTGCCTGCGCGGGTGCACACCTCACGCCGGGTGCGGAAAACAGGCTGGACATCCTCCTGACGCGCGAGACGTCGGACAGCTTGCCGCGGCGAGAGTACAATAATCCTTCTTTTGACCGCTCCGAGCACGGCTGGCTCCCCCTCAACGGCACCTGGCAGTTCCAGTTCGATCCCGGAAATACGGGCGAGACGCTTGGCTGGTACCGTCCGGGCGCGCCTCGGTTTGACAAGGTGATCCGCGTGCCGTTCTCCTGGGCGTCGCTGATGGGCTTCGGCGAGGAATTCCTTGTAAGCGGCGACAAGACCCATGAGGCCAACACCTGCATGAACAACTTCCACCGCACCGGGCGCTACGGCTGGTACCGGCGCTCCTTCGCCGTGCCAGAGGGTTTCCCGGCCGATGAGCATGTGGTGCTGCGCATCGGCGCGTGTACTTCGATGACGAACGTGTGGCTCGACGGGAAGTACCTTGGCATGCGGGTAGACGAGTACGGCGAACTTTCCTTCGACCTGGGCTTTCTGGCACCCGGCAGCCTGCACCAGCTTACAATCAAGGTTGAGTACGCCCACAACATCTCCGCCCATAACATGGGCAAGCAGATTTTCTGGTTTTCCTCCGCGCCGGGTATCTGGCAGAGCGTCTGGATCGAGCCGAGAAGCCAGGCCCACATTACGTCTCTACGCGTCACGCCGGCGCTTTCATTTGACGGCGAGCGGGTCACAAATGCGTCCGCGCGCGTAGAAATAAGCGCGGATCGCGCGGAAAACATGCTGCTGGATGTCTCCTTTGCCAGGCCGGACGGCGCCCCTGCCGGGAAGCTTTCGCTGCCCGTGCTGGGCGGCACGGCCTCGGGCGTTCTGGAAATTCAAGACCCGATCCTCTGGGACTATCTTCAGGGGAACCTCTATACGGCGGAATGTTCGCTAGTATGCGGGGAGGAAATCAAGGACAAGGTTCTGACACGCTTTGGCCTTCGGAAGGTGGAGGCACGCTGGCTGCCGGGGCATTCGCCGGAGGATACGGACGATCCTTCGGAGCAGTATCAGTACCTCTATCTCAACAACCGGCCGTTTTATGTGATCGGCATCCTGGATCAGGGTTACAACGCCTTTGGCATCTACACCTACCGTTCGCTGAACGAAGAGGGCGCGGAAGGGAAGCGCGGCAGCATCGCCTGGGACGTGGACAGGACGCTTGCATACGGCTACAATCTGTCCCGTATGCACATCAAGGAGAACGAGCCGCTCTGGTACCACGAGTGCGACAAAAGGGGCCTTCCCGTCTGGACGGAGCACCCCTCGAACTTCTACGCCACGCCGGACGACCCTGAATGGCAAATGGCCTATGCCCGCGAAATGGATGGTATGCTGGAGCGCCTAAATAACCACCCCAGCATCGTCATCGTCAGCAGCATCAACGAATCCTGGGGCGTCGAGGGGAGGCACGTCTCCACTCCCTGGCAAAATGAGTTGCGATACCGCTTTTTGGAGGATTCCGCCAGGCGCGTAAAGGAGCGCTTCTCCCAAGCGCTGGTATGCGACAATTCCGGCTTTGGAAAGACCAACGCTGGGGAGGTCAACGACTTCCACTTCTACCCGCACGACCACTTTGCTGCACGGGAAAAGTGGCGGGAACTGGTCAAGGACTGCTACCCCGGTTCGATCTATAATCACATCAATGCCGACCACGGCGAAGGCTGTGTTGGCGAGGCGGTGCAGAGCGGAAAACCCATCATGGTCAGCGAATTTTTGCACATCAACGGCATAGACCTGCAGCTTCGCATGTTTGAAAAGATCGCTGGATACCTGAGGATGAACGTGGCCTCCCACGAGGTGGAGAACTCCGGTCCCATGACCAGCGAGCGCTATGAACGCGACTACGGCTATGTGGACGAACATATGCGGCCTCTCGGCTACAACATGGTCAACAGCATGGACACCGTGGTGCCGGATCTCAACCGGATCACCCATGTGGAAGCGGGGGATCGTGTGACGGTGGACGTCTATACGTCCCATTTCTCCGCAAGGCGCGCGCAAAACCCCTGCCTTTGCTGGAGCATCACCGGCATCGACGCCGCGGGCCGCTATGTGGAGGGAATCGCCTCCGGACGGCAGGCGATCAGCTTCGCCCATTACAACGTGGAGCGGCAGGTGGTCAGCTTTGAGGCGCCCCGGCACATGCGCGGCGGATACCTCTTCTTCCGGGTAGAGGACGGGGATGAGACGCTCTGCCGCAATTACGTGCAGTTTGTGTTTGACGGCTCGTCATGCGCGGTTCCCGGTGCGGTTTCGCTGCCGCCCGCCTCTTACACCGCCCTGACATACGAGGAGTACGGCGGCTGCCACGTGGAGGACGGCGTGTCGCTCCTTTATATCAAAGGCCCCGGCCGTGCGGAATACCTCTTTGATTGGCCGCAAGAAGCGCGGCGCGGCACGTTCAGCTTTGAGGCGGGGGCGCGGGAAGGCGCCGCGGCGGTCAAGGTGACGGACGAAATCAAATACCCGTCCAGGATTACAGTGTCCTTGGACGGGCGCGAAATCGGATGCGTGGAGCCTTCGGACGACCCGTCGGACGAGCGCGCTCTCTTCACCAACGACATGCTGGGCGGGCGTCCCTTTGATTACCGCCGTCTGGGCCGGTTTGGGTATGGCGAGCGGTTCGAGATCGCGCTGCCGGAAGGCCTCGCCCCCGGAACCCACACCCTCTCGCTTTCCTGTGACAAGGGCGGCATGACGCTATACGGCAGAAATACCGGGCGGTATGGCTTTGACCCATACCTTCTGCCGGAAGCAGAGCAATGAAAAACCCCGAGGGTTCAGAGCATCGAAAAACCCTGCGGATTTTTCGATGCGAATGGGAAAGACTGCGCGCGTCTGAAATCCTCACGGATTTCCGGCGGCGCGCTGACTGAAGGAAATGATTCATCAACCAGTGTGTTTACTGATGAAACGCGTTCCCGGCGCACATGTCGCCGGGAACGGTTGGAAGGTACGACGAAGTTTGTCCTCAACTCACGGGTTCAGCCCTGTGACAAGGTGCCTCAGATCCTTGAGATCGCCTGATTCCGCGGGAACCTCCACCAGATGGACGGGCACTGTGTATACACCCTGCTCGGTCTTTCCAGACAGCTGTGAGAGCAGAAGCTTCACGCTCTGCTCGACGATGCCCCGGTAATCCTGCTGGATGAAGCTGACCCCGGGCAGGTGGGGGTTGTCGAAGGCCACCATATGAAAGTCCCTGCCCGGCGTGCGGCCCACGCTGCGCAGCACGAGATTTGCAACTTGCGCAATTTCCACGTTGGTGGCAAAGCATCCGACAATTTGTGGATGTTTACGCATGTGGGCGAGCAGGGTGTTATAGAGCAGCTCCACGCGGTGCTCGCTGCTGGAGCAGAGCAGATCGCCGTCCTCGATGACGCACTGGTTGGCCGGGGACATATCGTATCCTGCGTCAGCCATCATTTGGCGAAAGCCGTCCAATCGGGCGGAGACTGCCGTGTTGTACGCGGGGAAGTGGTAGATCGCAATCCGGCTTGCGCACTTTTCCATCAGGTAACCGGCGGCGAGCCGCGCGCCTTCAAAGTTGTCTGAGACTACGGAGGGCGTTGGGATGTCCTCCAGGTATCGGTCCACGAACACCAGCGGGAAGCGATGGGTCACCAGCTGTCGGACCAAAGCGTTATTGATCTCGGAGACCGTCGGGAAAAGGATCAGCGCCCGGACGCCGCTCTTGATCAGATCCTGCACCTGATGAACCTCCAGCTCCGGCGATTCCCCGGAGATGCCCACCATCATGCGGCAGTAATTCCGGCGGCACTCGCGCTCAATGTTCACCAGGTACACCTGCTCCACGCGGGTGGCCATCGTGGGGAACACCACGCCCACCAGCCGCTCGCCTTCTCGGGTAGCGTTGTCGCCGGTGAAAAGGTTGGCTGAAACAAACGAGCCTTTTCCCTTCAGGCGGTAAATGACGCCCTCGTCCACAAGGCCGCCCAGCGCGTTTTTCACGGTGATGCTACTGACGAAGTAGTGGCTCATGATCTCCGATTCGGAGGAGATACGATCACCTGCCCGGAGAAGCCCCGATGCGATCTGCGCCTTGATGTCCTCCTGAATCTGTCTGTAGAGTGGGATGGACGCCATGTTCGATATCCTCCTGCGCGATCAATGCAGCGCGGCTGTACGGGACGTCTGCAGAAATACTGGCCTGGCCGCAGCACCATCATACCACAAATCCGCCTTGAAGGCCATCGGCTTCCACGGATGGGAAAGCCCAAAGGAAAACAATTACAACATGACACAGGAGGGTTACCGATGACGCATTCCGTCCCCCGTCCGGAGCACCCGCGCCCGGACTTCCAAAGGGAAAACTGGCTCAACCTGAACGGCGAATGGCAGTTCGCCTTTGACGAGGGCGACAAAGGACTCGCCGGGAAGTGGCACGTGCCAGGGGTTTCGCTGCCCGAAAAGATCACCGTGCCGTTCTGTTACCAGTCCAAGCTCAGTGGGCTTCACGACAAGCGCCTTTGCCCGGTGGTGTGGTACAAGCGCACCTTCGCGCTGCCGGAAGCCATGTGCGATCGTCGCGTTTTCCTCCGCTTCGGTGCGGTGGACTACCGCTGTCAGGTTTATATAAACGGCGAGCGCGCGGGTGAGCACACCGGCGGCTACACTCCTTTCGGCTTTGACATTACCAACCTCCTCAACGAGGACGCGAACGAACTGTGCGTACGGGTGGAGGACGCGCCGGACTGCACCCAGCCCCGCGGCAAGCAGTACTGGAAGGAAGGCTGGATGGGCTGTTGGTACACGCCCACGACGGGCATCTGGCAGACGGTGTACCTGGAAGCGGTGGGCGAGCGATTCGTAACCGACGCACACATCACGCCGGATGTGGATGCGGGCACGGCTGAATTCAAGCTGATCCTGAACGCCATCCCCGAAAAAACGCTCTTGGCCGAGATCGAAATCTCCCACGAAGGCAACCTTGTCCGCTCGCTCCTAACGAGCGTCATCCAGCGGCTGACCAGTGTTTCGGTTAACATGGTCGACGGCCACCACCTGGAAGGCTTCCACCTGTGGTCTCCGGAGCACCCCCACCTCTACGACGTAAAGATCAGGCTGCTGGATGGCGCGACCGTGCTCGATGAATTCTCCACCTACTTCGGTATGCGAAAAGTGGAGGTCAAGGACGGCTGGGTGCTTCTCAACAACCAGCCCCTCTACCAGCGGCTGGTGCTCGATCAGGGCTACTGGCCGGAGAGCCTGATCACACCGCCGTCGGACGAGGCGATCGTGGCCGACATCGAATGGACGAAGAAGTTCGGGTACAATGGCGCGCGCAAGCACCAGAAGCTGGAGGATCCCCGCTACTACTACTGGGCGGATAAACTGGGCCTCATCGTCTGGGGCGAGGTACCCAGCGCCTACGAGTTCTCTTCCGAGAGCGTGAAGAACCTCGCGGACACGCTCCATGGGTTCATCCGGCGGGACTACAACCACCCGTCGATCCTTTGCTGGGTGCCGCTCAACGAGAGCTGGGGCGTGACGCGCATCTACAAAGACAAGCGCATGCAGGCGGCGGCGCGGATGCTGTACCATCAGGCGAAGGCGCTGGACGGCACGCGGCTGGTTTCGGTCAACGACGGCTGGGAGCAGGTGGAGACGGACATCTTCGGCCTGCACGATTACGCGGCGGACGGGAAGACGATCGCCCATCACTTCGCGGACCGCGAGGAAGTATGCCTGCACACCAACGACTGGCGCATGGCCTGCGCGGACGGGTTCACCCCCACGGGGAAAGAAGCGTTCCTGGTCACCGAGTACGGCGGCATCGCGTTTCAGGACGGCGCGGGTGCGGACACATGGGGCTACCACGACAAGGTTGCGGACGAGGAGGCGTTCTTCGCGCGCTACAAGGACGTGACCGATGCAGTGCGTGCCATCCCCTACTGCCAGGGCTACTGCTACACCCAGCTGACCGATGTGGAGCAGGAGACCAACGGCCTTTTAACTCCGGATCGGAAGTCCAAGATTGACCCGGACCGCTTCCGTACGCTGACAAAGAACCCGGAGGGACACAACCGGTAGTGCCTGATGATGGAACACATAATTCAAGTAAAGGCAAAAAGTATAAATGTCGGAGCAGCCTTGCCATCCCGGCAAGGTTCAAGGCATCGAAAAACCCTATGGTTTTTTCGATGCGAAGGAAGGAATCCTGCGTGCGCCTGAAATCCTCACGGATTTCCGGGCGGCGCACTGACCAAAGGTTTAGATAGCGCCACCAATATGCGTACTGGTGGCGCTATCCCGTTCCCGGCGTACACGCCGCCGGGAACGATTGAAACCCCTACGGAGACTTTGTTGATGGCCTGAACGCGCCCCTCCCGTATCGGAAGGGGCGCGTTGTGTTAACCGTTAAGGGATGGATTTACTTGGACAGTTCCTGCACACGGGCATAAGCGTTCTCCGCGGCGATGATGCTCCAAGTAGTGGCCATACCGTGGCCGATGCCGCCGATCGTGGTGAGGCCGCCGATGTTGGCCGAGCCGATGATCTCGCCGGTCAGGTACGCGCCTTTGACGACGGTTCCATCTTCGCGAACGAGCTCGCCATTTCCGTTGATTCGGGGGCCGCCGGCGCTCATGAGCACGTAGGGGACGGTATAGATGGCATAGAAGGGGCCTTCGTCAAAGGCCACCAAGTTCTGGGTGCGGCCAAAGCTGCTGTCCGTACCGGCCTGGCAGTCGGCGTTGTACTGATTGAGGGTGGCGGCGAGATCATTCGCGCCCATCTTCTCGGCAAGCGCTTCGATGGTGTCGGCCTTGATGACGTACTTGCCTTCCTCAGCCAACTCGTAGAAGCGATCCCAGCCCTTGTTGGCGGGGGCAGCGGCACCCATGGCGCCCATCAGGACTGTGGCGTCCTTGTTGACCATTTTCTCGCTGAGAAGGACATAGACGATGTTGTCCTCGGCGTTGGTCCAGGTGTCGCTCTTCACCTTGGAATCAGCGGTTGTTTCGTCGCACAAACGGTGGCCATGCTTATCGACCCACACGGAGCCTGCGTAGCCGGTCGCGGCTGAGAGAGAGTGCGCAAAGCCGCTGACGGGGACGGAACCGCCGTAACAGGCCATGAACTCCATGTTGTCAAAGGCGGCGCCGGCGGTGCGGGCGAAATCAAAGCCCGAGCCGATGGCGGTGACGGGGTTGCTGGAGGTGACGTTGGTAAAGTTGTATTCCTTAATCCAGCTCTCGCAGTAGCCATAGCCGCCCGTCGCGATGACGGTTGCGGGAGCGGTAATCTCGCGCTCGCCGATCTTCACGCCCTTGATCGTGTCGCCGTCGATGATGATGTCGGTGACAAGCGTGTTGAGCTCAAGCTGGATGAGCCCAGCTTCGATGCCCGCCTCGATCTTCGCGGTGAGCGGATCCAGATATCCCATTGCGCCGCCCGCGGGAGACATGCCAAGCGCGTAGGTCACGCGGTTGGGGTACATCGGCTCATAGGAGCCCGAGTCCACATGGCGATCGCCAAAGTCCACGCCCACATAGCTCTCCAGCCAGTCGATGGCAGGGCCGGATTTTTCCGCGTGCACACGGGCGATTTCCTGATTCATGTTTTCCTCGCCGCCCAGGCGGACAAAGTCGGCATAGAATTGCTCGGGTGAGTCCTCGATGCCCGCTTCCTTCTGGATCTTGTAGCCCGCGCCGCTGATGGAACCGCCCGCGAACAGTGCCGAACCGCCCATGCGATGGCTCTGCTCAAGCAGCAGCACGCGCGCGCCCAGCTCGGCCGCCTTCACGGCCGTGACCATGCCGCCCATACCCGCGCCCACGACGATGATCTCGGGATCGAACTGAAGCGCGAAGTCTTCTTTAACCTCTCCCTGCGCCCCGGAAAGCGCGTTGGATACGGCATTCTTGATGCCGTCAGAGGTCTTGGTGGCACCCGAAATGCCGTCAACCTCAAAGGAGTTTGATGCTACGATGGCGTCCGGGATGGCGCTGATCGCTGGATCAGAGATTCCGGGAGTCTCGTCATGGGATACTACCTCGACCTTGGTGATGGTGTCGTTTTCCACCGTGACTTCTACGGTGATGGCGCCCATCATGCCGTTGGCTGTGCCGGTGAAAACACCGTCCGCTGCCAGCGCGCCAGACGCGAGGCCCAGGAGCATCGCGAGAGTCAAGAGGGTCGACAGAAGTTTTCTCATTTTCTTCCTCCTTTTTGCGGTCGAAACGGCCGAGCCGCTCCTCCGTTACTGATATATCATATCAAGGATGGGATATACTGTCAATCTATCGCTAAAAAAATATTGATTTCTGTATTTAGGGGACTTGAAGGGTATGGGATTAATCCTGACCGGGTTTCTTTTCCTTGCGCTACAGGACATTGTTGACTGACAACAGAAGAATCTGTCCACGCGAATTGAGTGAGAAGTGATATGCTGAAAGCCAGTCGGAAGTGCCTGGAGATCTATGTGGACAAGGCGATCACCGGCGAGAAGGTCAGCTTGGTGCTAACAGGCTTAATGAAGTGCGAGGGCTGCCAAAGCAGATCAAGGTGGATAACGGTCCGGAGTTCATCTCAAAGGCGCTGATGTCTGAACGATCATAATGCTGAAAAAAAGATGCTTGGATAATTTTGGCTTGCAAACAGGTCCATTGCATGGTACTCTGAGTACAATCTTTGTACTGTAACCATTTGCCCGGTGCGCATCTCCAGAATCCATTTTCGCTTTATTCCCCAATCTCGCCTGAACATTAACAGGAGGCTTCGACGATCGGCGTTAGCCAACCGACCGCCTCCGAAGGGTTTTACGCACTTAAATGGAAAGGAAAAGAAAGCGAATGGGCGAAAAGCTACGGGCAAAGCATGAGTTCCAAATTTCGTCTTCAGTGTGCAAAAGTCGGCCGGAAATACATCCGTGAGGTGAGAAAATGGAGCTGGACTTTCTTCGGGACGACGTCTCCAAGCTGTATCGGAAACTAATCCCCGCGGCGGTCATGTCAATGCTGACGGCGACTGTGGCTTCACTGGTGGACATCGTGATCTTGAGCATGCTGCTTGGGAGCAACATGATCTCCGCGGTCAGCGTATGTATGCCAATCTACATGCTGCTCAATGCGCTTGCGCTGATGATTTCCGCTGGGGCCGCGACGGTGTACGCGTACTATATCGGACAGGAGAACCGGGCGGAATCCAACCGTTTTTTCTCCGCCGCCCTTTCGTTCACGGTACTGACCGGTGTGGCCTTGACCGTCTGGGGCGTATTGGACACGAGAAACATTGTGCTTTTCCTTGGTGCCAACGAAGCAATCGCCGAAATTGCCCACGAATACGCGGGTGTTCTAATGTGGTTTTTGGTGCCGTTGATGATTTATGGGATGATGTTGTTCTTCGTCCGATATGACTCCGACCCGAACCTCGTCGTCATTGCGACGATTACATGCGCCGTGGTCAACATTGGACTCGATTTATTGTTTGTGGGGCCGCTTCAATGGGGCGCGTGGGGCGCGGCGCTGGCGACGTGTCTGGCGTACACCGCCGGCGTACTGGTCCAGCTGTCGCACTTCCTGAGAAAGAAAAACACGCTGCGCTTTACACTCAGCGCCTTTACGCTGGGCAGGGTGTGGCGCAGTCTGAAGGCGGGTTTTCCGCTATCGGTCGCGCAGTTCGGCATGGCGCTGGCGACGGCTATATTCAATATTGTCATCATCAAGGTAGGTGGCGAGGATGAGGTCGCGATCTACGCGGTGGTGACGCAGATCTCCATGATCGCGCTGGCCTTCTACGAGGGTGTGGCGCAGGCGGGGCAGCCGGTACTGTCGGCAAGCCATGGCGGCGGGAGGCTGGACAGGGTACGGGCGACGCTGCGATTGGGCTTAAAATACGAAGTGGTGATTACGGGGCTGTGCATGCTGATGTACCTGTTCGGTGCGCCGCTGATCGCGCGGGCGTTCTCCATCACGCAGGAGCCGATGCTGGGCTCCATGCTGTACGCCATCCGGGTATACTCTCTGGCCATCCCCGTGACGGGCATCAACGTGCTGATCCTTTACTACTTTCAGGCGCGCGAGAACTTCGTGTTCTCCACCGCGATTTCGCTTTTGCACAGCACGGTATTCATGATCCTGGGCCTTTTGGTGAGTGTCAGCCTGTTCGGGCGCATTGGCATCTGGTGGGCCTGGCTTGCCGCAGAGGCCGCAACGCTTGTTGTGAGCGTTGCACTCATGAAATATTCCATGAGAAAAGAGGGCTGAGTTGGTGATGAAAACGCTTGTCGTTATGCTACGGGAGTTGGCGCTGATCCAGCCTGATAAGACCGCCATCGTGGACCAGGACGGCCGCAGGGCGACTTCTTACGCGCAATTGGACGCGTTGAGCGCGCGCGTCGCGGCGCTGCTGGTCCAGTCTGGCGTGGGCAGAAACGATATCGTTCCGATTCTGCTGCCGCGCGATGTGCAATATGTCGCGGCAATCGCGGGCGTTTTCAAGGCAGGCGCGGCGATCGCCCCGCTGGATCCGGCGTATCCCGCCGAGCGTATCAATTACATCAAAAAAGACTGTGGCTGCCCGGTCGTGATCGACGAGGATTTCATGAAACGCGTGCTAAGCGCGAAGCCGATGGAGCAGCTCGTCGAATCGGCCGCGTCCGACCGTGCGCTGGTTACCTACACCTCCGGCTCCACGGGAAAGCCCAAGGGCGTGGTGCACAGCTGGACGGGCGTAATGGCGGGCGTGGAACGGATCAGGAACATTTCAAACGTCTGCGCGGAGGATGTGATCGCATGCAGCGCCCCCTTCAGCTTTATCGCGCTGCTGCTCGACCTTCTGACACCGCTCGCACTAGGCGCGACCGTGCACATCCTGTCCAACGAGCGGCGCAGGGATGTTCTGAAGATCGCGGACTATATCGCGGAATTTGACATCACCGGCATCTTTTTAAGCCCCCAGATGCTCAAGAACTTCCACAGCCGGGGCGCAGGCCTAAGGTATGTCCTGACCGGGAGCGAACGCCTGAGCAAGGTCGCCCCCGGGAATTATAGCCTCTACAACATCTATGGAATGAGCGAGATCCCGCTGACGATTTCTTCGTTCCGGGTCGACAAAGCCTATGAAAATACCCCCATCGGCAAGGTCTCGGACGGGCTGGAGGTGGCGCTTCTGGGCGACGATGGCGTACCCGGCGACGAGGGCGAGATTTGCGTATGCGGCGAACTCTTTTTGGAATACCTGAATCTGCCGGAGGCGACGGCGAAAGCGTTCTCCACGATCAATGGGAAGCGATACTTCCACACCGGCGACCTCGCTCGGAGGCTGCCCGACGGCAACATGGAGTACATCAACCGCAAGGACTGGATGGTCAAGGTCAACGGCCAGCGCGTGGAGCCGGGCGAAATTGAGCACGCGATGGCCAGTCACCCGGACGTCGGGACCGCCGTGGTCAAGCAGTTTGAAAATGAGCATGGACAGAACTATCTGTGCGGATACTACAAAGCCCAAAAGCCCCTCCCGGCGGCGGACATGCGCGCCTGGCTTCAAACGCTGCTGCCCGATTACATGGTGCCGCTGTACCTGGTTCAGCTTGAGGC